>NZ_JAPYKM010000010.1:0-180990 GCF_029623465.1 Pseudomonas sp. RIT-To-2
GAGGATGGCGGCGGTGGTGGGAATTACCTTGTGGGACCGGGCGAAGCTCGGGAAGGCCGCGCCGCGTTCCACCTGACGTGCCGCAGCGCCCGGTCCTGACGGTACAGCCACTCAGCCGCCAGGCGTGATATCGCGCTCCAGCGGCGCCGGGCTGGGGTCGAAGCCTTGCGGGTACTTTCCCTTCAGGTTCCACGCAAACGCGATGATCTCGGCAATGGTGCGGTATAGCGCCTCGGGAATGCTGTCGCCCAGCTCCAGCCGCGCCAGCAGTTTCACCAGCTCGGCATTCTCATAGATAGGCACTTCGTATTCGCGGGCCATGGCCAGGATGGCTTCGGCCAGTTCGTCGTCGCCCTTGGCACTCAACGTGGGGGCCTGCTGGCCGTCGTAGGTCAGGGCGATGGCTTGGCGGGGGGCTTTGTCGGTCATGCGGTTTCATCCACCCAGCGTTGCTCCAACTGTGTGCGTGGCCCCTGGGGCGGCGTGCCTTGCTTGCATTGCAGGTCGGTCACCTCCAGGCCCTGGGCCAGCAGGCGCTGGCGCAGGCTGTCGAGCTGGCTGTCGATCAGCCGCGCGGTGTGCGGCCATTCGGCCCACAACTGGCCGCTGAGGCTGCCGCGCAGCAGTTGTGCCTGAATTTGCAGCGGCCCCAGCGGATCGAGGTCGAATGCCAGTTCCACCCGCCAGAGTGGGTCTCGTTGCTCCGGGGTTGGCGGGTGCTGTTCCTTGGGTTCGTCTTCGCGCTGTACCCTTACCTGCAATGGCACGATGTCCTGCTGGTTGCGCATGGGAATTTCCAGCTGCCAGGTGGTGAGGAGCTTGCCGTCCTCACTCATGCCGCTCTGCTCCAGGCTCGACAGTTGGTGGCTCTGCAAGCGCGATACCGCCGCCGACGCCAGGCGCAGCAGTTGCTGCAAGTCGTTGTCGCCGTCCAGCCCGCCCAGCAGCCGCGAGGGCAGTGGAAAGTTGCTGGTGGCCGGTTTCTCACCCACCTGGCCCAAGGTGCCCAGGGCGCTGCGCACGTAGCCTGGCAGGGCGCTGGCCAGGGCCTTGGCGGCCTCGGCAGGGTTGAAGGGTGCGCTGCCCGGCAGGTTTGGCAGAATTTGCGCCACCAGGCGCAACAGGCTGCTTTTCAAATCATCGGGCAGCGCGCCGGCCTGGGGCGTCAACAGTTGGGCCTCCATGAACAGGCCGCTGGCATTCAGCGCCTGGGCCACGCCGCGAGCGTCGGTCAGTTGGCGTATGTCCGGCAGGCTGGCCAGCAGGCGGTTGGCACTGGCGCGCAAGTCATCACCCACCTCGCTGCTGTCTCCCAGGTTCTGCAGGGCCGCCAGCAAACCTTCCAGGGAACCCTGGCGGCTTTGCTGGCTCTGCAACTGCTGGTTCACGGCCAACTGTTCCAGGCGGCCGCTCAAGGGTACGAAGTTCAGGCTCTGGGCGCCCTGGACCTGGGCGCTGAGCAGGCTGCCGACCCTTAACGGGCCCGGGCTGTCGATTTCCAGGGTACTGCCGGCCATGGCGGTGTTCAGCAGGGTCACCAGCGAACGGTAGCTGGCGCCCTGGTTCACCAGCTCACTGCTCAGCACCTTGCCTTGTACCAACGTGCCCACGGGCAATTGGCGCATATCCAGTTGGGTGAGGGTGGCCACGGCGTTGGCTTTGCCCTGTTGCACCGCGACACCGACGGTGCCCGAGGGCAGTTGCGTGAGCGTCACCTGGGTGCCCTGGGGCAGGGCCTGCTTGCTGCTGGCCACCACCGTGGCCTGTTCGCCGCTGGCGGTGGTCAGGGCCAGCACCACCTGGAAGGGCTGCCCTGGCCCGCCGGCCTTGCTCGACAGCACTTGCCCCGAGGCGCTGTCCCCCACGTTCAGCAGACCTTCCAGCGAGGTCAGCAGCTTGAGCGTATCCGCACCGCTGGCCGCGGGGCGCAGCGCGGCCGGCGTGGGCTGCAGGGTAGAGACGCTGGTGATGTCAGGGGTCATGAACGGGCCTGTGGAAATTGCCATGATGGCAACGGGAGTCGGTATGTATAATGCCGCACCAACTTTATCAAAACTCGTATACAGAGTGGGCAGGCCTGCAACCGCTGCAAGACGTACGCCATTGCCAGCATAACGGCAAACCGCGCGTCGACTTGAGCCGTCGTCGCTACCCTTCATCCGAATGATTAAGGCCTTCGATTGACTCCTCATCTCCAAGCCCAGGCGCTGGCGTGCGAGCGTGACTGGCGGATGCTGTTCGAGCAGCTCGACGTGAGTGTGCGCCCTGGCGACATGCTGCAGGTCAGTGGCCCCAATGGCAGCGGCAAGACCAGCCTGCTGCGCTTGCTGGCCGGGCTGATGCAGCCTACCGCCGGCCAGGTGCTGCTGGGCGGCCAGCCGCTGGCGGGGCAGGGCACGGCGCTGGCGCGCATGCTCCTGTGGATCGGCCACGCGGCGGGTATCAAGGATGTGCTCACCGCCGAGGAAAACCTCACCTGGCTGTGCGCCTTGCACCAGCCGGCTTCGCGGGAGGCAATCTGGCAGGCACTGGCGGCAGTCGGCCTGCACGGTTTCGAAGACGTCCCTTGCCATACCTTGTCGGCCGGCCAGCAGCGTCGGGTGGCCCTGGCGAGGCTGTACCTGCCGGCGCCCCCCTTGTGGGTTCTCGACGAACCCTTCACCGCGCTGGACAAGCATGGCGTGGCGCAACTGGAAGGCCACCTGGCGGCCCATTGCGAAAACGGCGGCATGGTTGTGCTCACGACCCACCATGCACTGACCACGATGCCTTCCGGCTACCGTGAACTGGACCTGGCGCGGTGGGCGGCATGAGCGGCGTTTTCACCACCCTGATCAAGCGCGAAGCGCGATTGCTGGTACGCCGCCCCGCCGAACTGGCCAATCCACTGGTATTCTTTGCCATCGTCATCGCCCTTTTCCCCCTGGCGGTCGGCCCCGAGGCGCAATTGCTGCGGACCTTGTCGCCGGGGCTGGTGTGGGTGGCGGCGCTGTTGTCGGTGCTGCTGTCCCTGGACGGCCTGTTTCGCAGCGATTTCGAAGACGGCTCCCTGGAACAGTGGGTGCTGTCCCCGCACCCGTTGCCCTTGCTGGTGCTGGCCAAGGTACTGGCGCACTGGTCGTTTTCCGGCCTGTCGCTGGTGGTGCTGTCGCCCTTGCTGGCGCTGATGCTGGGCTTGCCCGTGGCGTGCCTGCCGGTGCTGCTGGCGTCGCTGTTGCTGGGCACGCCGGTGCTCAGCCTGTTGGGCGCGGTGGGCGCGGCCCTTACCGTGGGGCTCAAGCGCGGCGGCCTGTTGCTGGCGCTGGTGATACTGCCGTTGTACATACCGGTGTTGATTCTTGGCAGCGGCGCCCTGCAGGCTGCCCTGCAAGGCATGCCGACCGCCGGTTACCTGTTGTGGCTGGGTAGCCTGACCGCGCTTGCGGTCACCCTGACACCTTTTGCGATAGCCGCTGGCCTGAAGATCAGTGTCGGCGAATAATGAGGCCAGCCCCCATGAGGGCTGGCGATGATTCAGGATGTACCGTGATGAATAGCAGCGTGATCAGTTGGACGTGGTTTCACAAGCTCGGCTCGCCGAAGTGGTTCTATGGCATCAGCGGCCGCCTGCTGCCCTGGCTTGGCATCGCCGCTGCGCTGTTGCTGACCGTGGGCGTGGTCTGGGGCCTGGCGTTCGCACCGCCGGACTACCAGCAGGGCAATAGCTTCCGCATCATCTATATCCATGTACCGGCGGCCATGCTGGCCCAGTCGTGCTACGTCATGATCGCCGTCGCCGGCCTGATAGGCCTGGTGTGGAAAATGAAGATCGCCGACATCGCCTTGCAGTGCGGCGCGCGCATCGGGGCGTGGATGACCGCCCTGGCACTGCTCACCGGCTCCATCTGGGGCAAACCGACCTGGGGCACGTTCTGGGTGTGGGACGCTCGCCTGACCTCGATGCTGATTTTGCTGTTCCTCTACGTGGGCCTGATTGCCCTGGGCCATGCCATCACCAACCGCGACAGCGCCGCCAAGGCCTGTGCGGTGCTGGCGCTGGTGGGCGTGGTGAACATCCCGATCATCAAGTACTCGGTACAGTGGTGGAGCACCCTGCACCAGGGCGCTACCTTCAGCCTCACGGAAAAACCGGCCATGCCTGCCGAAATGTGGCTGCCGCTGGTGTTCACCGCTTTGGGTTTCTACTGTTTCTTCGGCGCCGTGCTGCTGATGCGCATGCGCCTGGAAGTGCTCAAGCGTGAGGCGCGCAGCAGTTGGGCCAAGGCCGAAGTGGCCCAGGCGCTGGGCCGGGAGGCAGGCGCATGAATTTCGCTTCATTCGGTGATTTCATCGCCATGGGCCATCATGGCGCTTACGTCTGGTCGGCCTACGGCATCTGCCTGGTAGTGCTGGTGAACAATATCGCCGCGCCGCTGCTGGCCCGTCGACGCTATCTGCAGGAAGAGGCGCGCCGTCTGCGCCGGGAGAAAGGCAAGTGAATCCGCTGCGCAAGAAACGTCTGTTGATCATCGTCGGCCTGCTGGCCGGCCTGGGCGTGGCCGTCGGCCTGGCGCTGAGCGCGCTGCAGGAAAACATCAACCTGTTCTACACCCCCACCCAGATCGCCAACGGCGAAGCCCCGCCCGGCACCCGCATCCGCGCTGGCGGCATGGTGGAAAAGGGCTCGCTGGTACGCTCGGCCGACTCGCTGGACGTGCGCTTCGTGGTCACCGACTTCAACAAGAACGTGACCATCACTTACCGCGGCATTCTTCCGGACCTGTTCCGCGAGGGCCAGGGCATCGTTGCCCTCGGCAAGCTCAATGCCGATGGCGTGGTGGTGGCTGACCAGATCCTGGCCAAGCACGACGAGAAATACATGCCGCCCGAGGTCACCAAGGCCCTCAAGGATAGCGGCCAGTCCGCTTCCGGTGCCGGGCCCGCGCCCATCAAGGAAGGTTGAAGCAATGATTCCCGAACTCGGCCACCTGGCCATGATCCTGGCCCTGTGCTTTGCCCTGGTACAGGCCACTGTCCCGCTGTTTGGCGCCTGGCGCGGCGACCGGCAGTGGATGGGCCTGGCCCAGCCCGCGGCCTGGGGGCAATTCGCCTTCCTGCTGTTCGCGTTTGGCGGCCTGACCTACAGCTTCATGACTGACGATTTTTCCGTCGGCTACGTGGCGAACAACTCCAACAGTGCCTTGCCCTGGTACTACAAATTCAGCGCGGTATGGGGCGCCCATGAAGGTTCACTGCTGTTGTGGGCACTGATCCTGGGGGGCTGGACCTTCGCGGTGTCGGTGTTTTCCCGGCAACTGCCGCAAGTGATGCTGGCCCGCGTACTGGCGGTGATGGGCATGATCAGCACCGGCTTTTTGCTGTTCCTGATCCTGACGTCCAACCCCTTCGCACGCATACTGCCGCAAGTGCCGGCCAACGGCGCTGACCTCAACCCATTGCTGCAGGACCCGGGCCTGATCATTCACCCGCCCATGCTGTACATGGGCTACGTGGGCTTCTCGGTGGCCTTTGCCTTCGCCATCGCTGCCTTGCTGGGTGGCCGGCTGGACGCGGCCTGGGCGCGCTGGTCGCGGCCCTGGACCATCGTTGCCTGGAGCTTCCTGGGTTTCGGTATCACCCTGGGGTCGTGGTGGGCTTACTACGAACTGGGCTGGGGTGGCTGGTGGTTCTGGGACCCGGTGGAGAACGCCTCCTTCATGCCGTGGCTGGTGGGCACCGCGCTGATTCATTCCCTGGCCGTCACCGAAAAACGTGGCGTGTTCAAGAGCTGGACCGTGTTGCTGGCCATCGCTGCTTTCTCCCTGAGCCTGCTGGGTACCTTCCTGGTGCGCTCCGGCGTGCTGACCTCGGTACACGCCTTCGCCTCCGACCCGGCGCGAGGGGTGTTCATCCTGATCTTCCTGCTGTGCGTGGTGGGCGGCTCGCTGACCCTGTTCGCCGTGCGCGCCCCGGTGGTCAAGAGCCACGTAGGCTTCGGGCTGTGGTCGCGCGAAACCCTGCTGCTGGGCAATAACCTGGTGCTGGTGGTGGCCGCCTCGATGATTCTGCTGGGCACCCTGTACCCACTGGTGCTGGACGCCATCAGCGGCGCCAAGCTATCGGTGGGCCCGCCGTACTTCAACGCGCTGTTCGTGCCACTGATGGGCATCCTCATGGTGGTGATGGCGGTAGGCGTGCTGGTGCGCTGGAAAGACACGCCGCTGCAGTGGTTGCGCGGCATGCTCACCCCGGTGCTGATCGGCGCCGTGGTGCTGGCGCCCATTGGCGGGCTGCTGGTGGCCAATTTCGACTGGGCCATTCTCACCGTGTTCGCCCTCGCGGCCTGGGTGCTGCTGGCCGGCGTGCGCGACCTGTTCGACAAGACCCGCCACAAAGGCCTGGTCAAGGGGGCACGAGGCCTGACCCGCAGCTACTGGGGCATGCACGTGGCCCACCTGGGTATCGCGGTGTGCGCCCTGGGCGTGGTGCTGTCCAGCAGCCACAGTGCCCAGCGCGACCTGCGCATGGCGCCGGGCGAGTCCATGGACCTGGCCGGTTACCACTTCATTTTCGACGGGGCGCAGCACTACCGCGGCCCGAACTTCACCTCCGACCGCGGCACCATGCGTGTCAGCAAGGACGGCCGTGACGTGACCGTGCTGTACCCGGAAAAACGCCTGTATACCGTGCAGCAGTCGATGATGACGGAAGCGGGCATCGACGCCGGTTTCACCCGCGATTTGTATGTCGCGCTGGGTGAGCCGCTGGAAAACGGTGCCTGGGCGGTTCGCGTGCACGTCAAACCGTTCGTGCGCTGGATCTGGTTCGGCGGCCTGTTGACCGCCCTGGGCGGCGCATTGGCGGCGACCGACCGGCGCTATCGGGTCAAGGTGCGCGCCAAGGTGCGTGATGTGTTGGGTCTGGATGGAGCAGCGGCATGAAGCGCTGGATGTTGTTGGTGCCCCTGGCACTGTTTCTGGTAGTGGCGGTGTTCCTCTACCGTGGCTTGTACCTTGACCCGTCCGAGCTGCCCTCGGCGATGATCGGCAAGCCCTTCCCGGCGTTCTCGCTGCCCTCGGTACAGGATGGCAAGCCCCTGACCGAGGCCGACCTCAAGGGCAAGCCGGCGTTGGTCAACGTATGGGGCACCTGGTGCATTTCCTGCCGCGTCGAGCACCCGGTGCTGACCCGGCTGGCCCAGCAGGGCGTGGTGATCTACGGGGTCAACTACAAGGATGACAACGGTGCCGCGCTGAAGTGGCTGCAGGACTTCCACAACCCCTACCAGATCAACATCAATGACGAGCAGGGTGGCCTGGGCCTGAACCTGGGCGTGTACGGCGCGCCGGAAACCTTCCTGATCGATGCCAAGGGTGTGATCCGCTACAAGCATGTGGGCGTGATCGACGACACGGTGTGGCGCGAGCAGTTGGCCAGCCAGTACCAGGGCCTGGTCGACGAGGCCCGGCCATGAGGCGCTGGCTGGCAGCGGTCGGCCTGGCCCTGGGCCTGGCCGGCGTGGCCCAGGCGGCCATCGACACCTACCAGTTCGCCAACGACGCCGAGCGCGACCGTTACCGCGAACTGACCCAGGAACTGCGGTGCCCCAAGTGCCAGAACCAGGACATCGCCGACTCCAATGCGCCGATTGCCGCCGACCTGCGCCGGGAAATTTTCCGCATGCTGGGTGAAGGCAAGACCAACCCGCAGATCGTCGAGTTCATGGTCGACCGTTATGGCGAGTTCGTGCGCTACAAGCCCGCGCTGACCGCCCGTACCTGGTTGCTGTGGTTCGGCCCCGGCGTATTGCTGGTGGGCGGTGTGGGCGTGATCTTGCTGATCGTGCGCCGCCGCAAGCACACCGGCCTTGCCGCTGAACCTGATCTGTCCCCCGAAGAGCGCGCGCGCCTCGCTACCCTGCTGGATAAAGACCACCCATGATTGATTTCTGGCTCGCCGTAGGGCTGCTGTTGCTGGTTGCCCTGGGCTTTTTGCTGATACCCGTGGTGCGCGGCCGTCGTGCCCAACAGGAAGAAGACCGTACCGCCCTGAACGTGGCCCTGTACCAGGAACGCATCGCCGAACTGGCGGCGCAACGGGAAGAGGGCGTGCTCAGCGCCGAACAACTGGAGGCGGGCCGCGCCGAGGCCGGCCGGGAATTGCTGGCCGATACCGAAGGTGCCGACCAGGGCCGGGTGTCACGCCTGGGCCGGCCACTGCCGTTGCTGGCGGCCGTGCTGGTACCCGTGGCGGCCCTGGGCCTGTACCTGCATTTCGGTGCAAGCGACAAGGTCGAGCTGACCCGTGAATTCGCCACGCCGCCCGCTTCCATGGCCGAGATGACCAGCCGCCTGGAACGCGCCGTGGCTGCCCAGCCAGACTCCGCCGAAGGCCTGTTCTTCCTTGGCCGCACCTACATGTCGCAGAACCGCCCGGCCGACGCCGCGCGCATTTTCCAGCGTACCCTGGCCGTGGCCGGGCGTCAGCCGGAACTGCTGGGGCAACTGGCCCAGGCCGAGTATTTCGCCAGCGACAAGCAGTGGTCGCCCGAGATCCAGGCCCTCACCGATGAAGCCCTCAAGGCCGACCCCAAGGAAGTGACCAGCCTGGGCTTGCGCGGCATTGCCGCGTTCGAGGGCCAGCGCTACCAGGAAGCGGTGGACTACTGGCAACGCCTGCTGGCCTTGCTGCCGGCCGACGACCCGTCCCGTGCGGCCCTGCAAGGTGGCATCCAGCGCGCGGCCGAGCGCATCACCGCCAGCGGCGGCAGTCTTGCCGCTGCCCCTGTGGTGAAAAGCGCGGCGCTGCTCAAGGTCAATGTCGACCTGGGTGCTGGCCTCAAGGCCAAGGTGCAGCCGGGTGACAGCGTGTTCGTGTTTGCCCGTGCGTCGTCCGGGCCGCCCATGCCCCTGGCGGTCAAACGCCTGACCGTGGCTGATCTGCCCGCCAGTGTCGAGCTCAGCGACAGCGATGCGATGATGCCGCAGCTGAAACTGTCCAACTTCCCCGAGGTCCAACTGGTGGCGCGCGTGTCCCGTGCCGGCCAGCCGACCAAGGGCGAATGGGTTGGCCGCAGCCAGCCCCTGGCCAGCAGCACCAGCGCGCCGCAAAACCTGACCATCGACAGCCCGGATCTCTGATCATGCACGCCATTGCCCGTGTTTCCCTGTTAAGCCTGGTGCTGGGCCTCAGTGCCTGCGCGGTGCACCACCCGCAGCCGCAGCCCACGGCGCCGACCATCCCGTCGCTGCCCCAGACCGCACCGCCAAGCCCCGGCAAGCCGTTACCGGTGACCCCGGGTACCCCGGCGAGCAAACCCATGCCGCGCACCTCGGCCAGCTTCGCCCCGCCGCCGGGCGGTGCCAGCCACTGGGACCCGAAACTGGGCGTGTATGTCCTGGAAGGGCAGGCGGACACCTACTACCGTCAGCGCACCTACTACCGCTGGGACGGCAACTGGACCTGGGCCACCAGCCTGAGCGGGCCGTGGCAGAGCACCGACACCGGTGGCGTGCCGCCGGGGTTGGGGCGCTTGCATAGCCAGTGACCTTGCGGCGCCCGTGACGCGGCCAGGTCCGCTGCTACACCCTTTGGCAGCGGGCCTGGCCGGGTTCCAGGCGCCCCGGTCTTTCACCCGCGAACGCCAATTTTCCATAAAGAATCAAACACTTCAGCCGATACGCCAGCACGCCCCTGGACATTTCGGCTGGTACCCATGAAGCAATTCTTCAACAAACCCTACCTGTTACCCACGCTGATTTCCCTGGTGCTGCTGGGGGTGGTCAGCGCTTGGCTGAGCCCTGCGTTCGACCTTTTCGCCCTGGCCCATGACCTGCGCTGGTTGGCCGTGGCGGCGCTGTTCCTGTATTGCCTGTTCTGCTGGCTGTGCATTTCCCTGGGCCGCTGGGGCGAGGTGGCGTGGAAGCGCGCCGACTACCTGTGGCTGGGCTGCGTGGCACTGGCGTTGGTGGTGCAGGCGGCGGGGGAGAGTAGCCTGCGCTGGGTGGCCACTGCCTTGTTGCTGGTGTTGGCCTTGTCGCTGCGGGCGGCCAAGGTCAACGCCGAGATCCTGCTCAAGACCCCGCGCCGCCAAGCCCTGTGGCTGATCTTCAACCAGCGCCTGGAAGTGCCCAGCGAGGGCCGGCTGGACATGAAGGCCCAACGCGCCAAAGTGCGGCTCACCCAACTGCTGCGCGACTGGCGCGTAGGGCAGTTGCCTTTGGCCCATGTGCGGGTCGGTAGCGGCCAATCCAGTGCGCAACCGAGCGCGGTGATCGAGGTGAAGCCACGCTTCAGCGAACCGGAATTCACCCACGACTTCCAGGACTCGCTGGAAGCCACCGCCCTGGGCCGCTGGGTGCTGGAGCAGCCGGTGGACACCCTGTACCTGTTCGGCGAGATCAACTCGCTGTTGCTGGCGCAACTGCTGCGCTGGGGTACGGACCACGGCCTGGAAGTGATCGTTGACGGCGGTGTCACCCTGTTGAATGAAGAACGCGAGGCCGCCTGACCCTTCTCGATGAATGAGTGGTACAGTCGGGATAGATCGCTAGCTAACTATCCGCACGCTGGCCCGCTCATCAAAGGAGTGTTCGTGATGCCAATGAAACGCCTGTTCTGCGCTTCCACCTTGGCCCTGGCGGTGTTTGCCAGTGCCGGGCTGCAGGCCGCCGATGCCCCGCCCTCGGGCGTGCGCGGCGCCATCACCGCGGTCAACGGTGACGACCTGCAAGTCAAGACCAACCGTGGCGAAGACGTGGTGGTACACCTCACCGCCGACACCCAGGTGCGTGGTGTGACGTTGGCCAATATCGCTGACATCAAGCCCGGCAGTTACGTAGGTTCCGCGGCCGTGCCCCAGGCCGACGGCACCCTCAAGGCCCTGGAAGTGCATGTGTTCCCGCCGTCCATGGCCGGCACTGGTGATGGCCACCGCGCCTTCGACCTGGCCAGCAACAGCAGCATGACCAACGGCAGCGTCGGCGACCTGGTGGTGGCGAACGGGCGAACCATCACGGTGAAGTACAAGGGCGGCGAGCAGAAGATCCTGGTGCCGGATGACGTACCGGTGGTGAACCTGGTGCCGGCTGATCGCAGCTTGCTGAAGCCTGGGGTGAAGGTCGTGCTGTTTGCGCAGAAAGCGGCGGATGGCAGCTACACGGCCAAGGCTATTTCCGCGGGCGAGAATGGCTTGAAGCCGCCGATGTAGGCCTCGCGTCGCGCCGTTCCCGCAGGGTTCGTTTACCCTGTGGGACCCGGCGAAGCGCGGGAAAAGCGCGACACGACTCTCACGTCAGGTTATTGCTGGCTATAGATCTGATCAAACACCCCACCATCGGCAAAGTGGGTTTTCTGCACGGTGCGCCAGTCGCCAAAGGTCTTTTCCACCGACAGGAAGTCGACCTTGGGGAAGCGGTCCTGGTATTTGGCCAACACCGCCGGGTCACGCGGGCGCAAGTAGTTCTGCGCGGCAATGTCCTGGCCCTCCGGCGACCACAGGTACTTCAGGTAGGCCTCGGCCAGGGCCCGGCTGCCTTTCTTGTCCACCACCTTGTCGACCACGGCCACGGGCGGTTCGGCTTCGGCGGAGACGCTGGGGTAGATCACCTCGAACTTGTCACGGCCAAATTCGCGGGCAATCATTTCCGCTTCGTTCTCGAAGGTCACCAGCACGTCGCCGATCTGGTTGGTCATGAAGGTGGTGGTGGCGCCACGGCCACCGGTGTCCAGCACCGGCACGTGCTTGAACAGCTGGCCGACGAACGCCTTGGCCTTGTTCTCGTCACCGCCGTTCTTCAGCGCGTAGCCCCAGGCCGACAGGTAGGTGTAGCGGCCGTTGCCGCTGGTCTTGGGGTTGGGCACGATCACTTGCACGCCATCCTTGACCAGGTCGTTCCAGTCCTTCAGACCCTTGGGGTTGCCCTTGCGCACGATGAATACCGTGGCAGAGGTAAAGGGCGCGCTGTTATTGGGCAGGCGTGTCACCCAGTTGTCGGGCACCAGCTTGCCATTATCGGCCAGGGCATTGATGTCGGTGGCCATGTTCATGGTGATGACGTCGGCGGGCAGGCCGTCGATCACCGCGCGCGCCTGTTTGCTGGAACCACCGAAGGACATCTGCACGGTGACCTTGTCGTCGGCGTGCTCGGCCTGCCAGTGTTTCTGGAACGCAGCGTTGTAGTCCTTGTAGAAGTCGCGCATCACGTCGTAGGAAACGTTCAGCAGCGGCGGCGCCGCCTGGGCCAGGCCGGCCAGCCCCAGGCCGGCGGCGAGCAACGAAGCGCTCAAGAGTTTATGCATGGCAGATGTCCTGTTGTTGTCGTTGAAAGCATTTGGCCAGCAACTATAGCCGGGCCGTCAGGCGCCCCGAAAGATCTAAAAGTGGGGTGCTTATTCTCTTTTCCGGAACAAGGCGTTACCGCAGCGCGAGCAGAATGCTGCCTCGCTGTCATGGTCGGCCTTGGCGCACACCGGGCAGGGGCGTTGCTGGCGCTCGCCCCGCATGGCATTGGCCAGTTCAGCGGTGAAGATGCCGGTGGGCACGGCGATAATCGAGTAACCGGTGATCATCACCAGCGCGGAAATGATCTGCCCCACCGGGGTCTTGGGCACGATGTCGCCGAAGCCCACGGTGGTCAGGGTAACGATGGCCCAGTAGATGCCCATGGGAATGCTGGTGAACCCGTGTTCCGGGCCTTCGATCACGTACATCAGCGTGCCGAACACCGTTACCAGGGTGGACACGGTGAGCAGGAACACGATGATTTTCTGCCGGCTGCCGCGCAGCGCCGACAACAGGTAATTGGCCTGGCTCAGGTAGGGCCGCAGCTTGAGCACCCGGAAGATGCGCAGCATGCGTATCACCCGCACGATCATCAGGTATTGGGCGTCGCTGTAGTAGATGGCGAGGATGCCCGGCACGATGGCCAGCAGGTCCACCAGGCCATAGAAACTGAACGCGTAGCGCACCGGCTTGGGGGAGCAGTACAGGCGCAGCAGGTACTCCACGGCGAATATCGTGGTCAGGCCCCATTCGATGTAGGCGAACAGGTCGGCGTATTGGCGGTGGACGCTCTCGATGCTGTCGACCACCACCAGCACCAGGCTGGCGAGGATGATCAGCAGCACGGTGGTGTCGAAGCGTCGGCCGGCGCGGGTGTCGCTTTCGAAGATGACGGTGTAGAGCTTTTCGCGCAGGGTACGTGGGTTTTCCATAAGGGCTCGGGTCCAGAAGATGGACAGAGCCTAGGGGGTTTGCCTTTGCCTGTGCAAGGCCGGTTCGCCGTGCAGCAAGCGCGCGCTGGCCTGTACCAGCCAGCAGGCGAGGATGAAGGGGGCGGTCAGGGCGGGTAACGGCAGGCTGGCGAAGCCCGGTTGCAGCAGTAATGCCAGCACCAGGGCGGTGGCGGCGCGCAAGGGCTGGGCGCTGAAAGCCAGGGCAGCGAGGGCGGCGTTGAAGCCGTAAAGGCCCGGCAGGGGTGGTTCGCCTTGCAGCCAGGCAAACGCCAGCCCCGTGGCGGAACCCGCCAGGGCCCACAGGGCCGCGCGGCGGTTCGCCAGCCACAGGCCCAGCAGCACCAGGGCGCCCGCCACGGGACTGGCGAGTAAAAATACCTGGCCTAGCCCCGTGAGCGCATCGCTGAGTGCGAAGGGCTGTGGCGTACTCCCCTCCGGTGCCACGGCCCACCCCAGGGCCCAGCCAGCCCAGCCAGTGAGCACGAACGGTGCGGTATAGGCGGGCAGGCAGGTAGGCCGCGCGCAGACCGCCAGCCAGCGTGCTACCAGCAGGCTGCTCAGGCCGCTGGCGGCGATGATCAGCAAAGGCAGGGTCAGGTTCAATGGCAGCCAGTGGCTGAACAGCAGGCCAATGAGCACACCGTTGTAGCTGAACAAGCCTGCCTGGCGGTGTTCGCGCGGGTAGCCGCGGCGTTGGGCAGTGAGCAGGCCGGTGGCGGCGCCCAGCAGCGCGCCACCGAGTGATTGGGGGGCGCACAGCAGGATGGCCAGCAGGCAACACAGGCCGCAGAGCGGGTGCCGTTGCAGCAGCACCTGGCTGAAGCCGTTGAGCAGGGCGGTGGCCCAGTCGGGGCAGAAGGGCTTGGACACGGTCGTTGTTATCGTTGTTGTTTTATACGCGCCGCCGGCTTGTAGCACGCGGCCCGGGCACGCCGCGTGTACCGAGGACGTGGCCAGGTCCGCTGCAAGGACGGTGGTCAGTTGTCGCGAATGCTGAAGTTGGCCATGTGTTCCAGGCCCTTGATCAGCGCCGAATGGTCCCAGCCGCTGCCGCCCAGGGCCGCGCAGGTGCTGAACACCTGTTGGGCGTTGGCGGTGTTGGGCAGGTTCACGCCCAGTTCGCGGGCGCCCTGCAGGGCCAGGTTGAGGTCCTTCTGGTGCAGGCTGATGCGGAAGCCCGGGTCGAAGGTGCCCTTGATCATGCGCTCGCCGTGTACTTCCAGAATCTTCGACGAAGCAAACCCTCCCATCAGCGCTTCGCGCACCTTGGCCGGGTCGGCGCCGTTTTTCGCCGCGAACAGCAACGCTTCGGCCACTGCCTGAATGTTCAGGGCGACGATGATCTGGTTGGCCACCTTGGCGGTCTGGCCGTCGCCGTTGCCGCCTACCCGGGTGATGTTCTTGCCCATGCTCTGGAACAGCGGCAGGGCGCGGTCGAAGGCGTCCTGGTCGCCGCCGACCATGATGCTCAGCGTCGCTGCCCTGGCGCCCACCTCGCCCCCCGATACCGGTGCGTCCAGATACTGGGCGCCACGCTCGTTCACTTTGGCGGCGAAGGCCTTGGTGGCCGACGGCGAGATGGAGCTCATGTCGATGACCACCTTGCCCTTGCTCAGCCCTTTGGCGATGCCCTGGTCACGGAACAGCACGTCCTCGACCTGGGGGGTGTCGGGCACCATGATGATGATGAACTCGGCTTCCTGCGCCACTTCGCGCGGGTTGGCCAGGGCCAGCGCGCCGGCAGCCACGAGGTCGGCAGGGGGAGCGTCGTGGTGGGCGGACAGGAACAGCTGGTGGCCGGCTTTCTGCAGGTTCTGCGCCATGGGATGGCCCATGATGCCAGTGCCGATGAATCCGATTTTTGCCATGGTGGTGGTCCCTTATTGTTGGATGATGAATGTCCGCAGGGCCTGGGGAGGCGCGGGGACAGCCGCTGCCTGGTGTCCAGGCATGCGCGGCATGGTCTTCCCGAGCGTCTCCCGGTCCTGCGGTGGGTTAGATGGCGTTGTGGGTCTTTAGCCAACCCAGGCCGGCCTCGGTGGTGGTCAGCGGTTTGTATTCACAGCCCACCCAGCCCTGGTAGCCAAGGGTGTCCAGGTGCTCGAACAGGAATCGGTAATTGATCTCGCCCGTGCCCGGCTCGTGGCGCCCGGGGTTGTCGGCCAGTTGCACGTGGTTGATCTTGCCCAGGTGCGCCGACAGCGTGGGGGCCAGGTCACCCTCCATGATCTGCATGTGGTAGATGTCGTACTGCAACGCCAGGTTGTCGCTGCCTACCTTGGCCTGAATGTCCAGTGCCTGGTCGGTGGTGGTCAGGTAGAAACCGGGGATGTCGCGGGTGTTGATCATCTCCATCACCAGGCGGATGCCGGCCGCTTGCAGTCTGTCGGCGGCGTAGCGCAGGTTGCTGACGAAGGTGGTTTCCACCGTGGCGCAGGCCACGCCCTGGGGGCGAATGCCGGCCAGGCAGTTGACCTGGGTGTTGCCCAGCACCTGGGCGTAGGCGATGGCCAGGTCGACCCCGGCGCGGAATTCTTCGACCCGGTCGGGGTGGCAGGCGATACCGCGCTCACCCTTGGCCCAGTCACCGGCCGGCAGGTTGAACAGCACCTGGGTCAGCCCATGGGCCTGTAATTGCGCTTTGAGCTCGGCAGAGGTGAATTCGTACGGGAACAGGTACTCGACACCCTCGAAGCCGGCGTCGGCAGCGGCCTTGAAGCGGGCGAGGAAGTCCTGCTCGGTGAACAGCATCGACAGGTTGGCGGCGAAACGTGGCATACAAGCCTCCTTGAAGGGTCAGTCGAGCAGGGCGATGGCAGTAGGGGCGTCGTTGCCCACCAGGGCCAGGTCTTCGAATTCGTTGATGGCGTTGATCTCGGTGCCCATGGAAATGTTGGTCACCCGCTCCAGAATCACTTCCACCACCACCGGCACCTTGAATTCCTCGATCAGTGCCTGGGCCTTGCGCAAGGCCGGCTGGATCTGCGCGGGTTCGAACACCCGCAGCGCCTTGCAACCCAGGCCTTCGGCCACGGCCACATGGTCCACGCCGTAGCCGTTGAGCTCGGGGGCGTTGAGGTTCTCGAAGGCCAACTGCACGCAGTAGTCCATGTCGAAGCCGCGCTGGGCCTGGCGGATCAGCCCCAGGTAGGAGTTGTTCACCACCACGTGGATGTAGGGCAGGTGGAACTGCGCGCCCACGGCCAGTTCTTCGATCATGAACTGGAAGTCGTAGTCGCCCGACAGGGCCACCACCTTGCGCGACGGGTCGGCCTTGACCACGCCCAGCGCCGCCGGAATGGTCCAGCCCAAGGGGCCCGCCTGGCCGCAGTTGATCCAGTGGCGCGGCTTGTACACGTGCAGAAATTGCGCCCCGGCGATCTGGGACAGGCCGATGGTGCTGACGTAGCAGGTGTCCTGCCCGAACACCTGGTTCATTTCTTCATACACGCGCTGGGGCTTGACCGGCACATTGTCGAAGTGGGTCTTGCGCTGCAGGCTGGCCTTGCGCTGCTGGCAGTCGGCGAGCCAGGCGCTGCGGTCCTTGAGACGGCCGCTGGCTTTCCATTCCCGGGCCACTTCCAGGAAGCGGTCCAGGGCGCTGCCGGCGTCGGAGACGATGCCCAGGTCTGGGGTGAACACGCGGCCGATCTGGGTAGGTTCGATATCCACATGAATAAAGCGCCGGCCCTCGGTGTACACCTCCACCGAACCAGTGTGGCGGTTGGCCCAGCGGTTGCCGATGCCCAGTACCAGGTCGGACTTGAGCAGGGTGGCGTTGCCGTAGCGGTGCGAGGTTTGCAGGCCGACCATGCCGACCATCTGCGGGTGGTCGTCGGGGATGGTGCCCCAGCCCATCAGCGTGGGGATGACCGGGATACCGGTCAATTCGGCGAACTCCACCAGCTTGGCGCTGGCGTCGGCGTTGATTACACCGCCACCGCTCACCAGCAGCGGGCGCTCGGCCTGGTCGAGCATGGCCAGGGCTTTTTCGATCTGGGTGCGGCTGGCGGCCGGGCGGTGTACCGGCAACGGTTCGTAGGCATCGATATCGAATTCGATCTCGGCCATCTGCACGTCGAACGGCAGGTCGATCAGCACGGGGCCGGGGCGCCCGGAGCGCATTTCGAAGAAGGCTTTCTGGAAGGCATAGGGCACCTGGCCCGGCTCCAGCACGGTGGTCGCCCACTTGGTCACCGGCTTGACGATGCTGGTGATGTCCACGGCCTGGAAGTCTTCCTTGTGCAACCGGGCGCGGGGTGCCTGGCCGGTGATGCACAGAATGGGGATGGAGTCGGCCGAGGCGCTGTACAGGCCGGTGACCATGTCGGTGCCCGCCGGGCCCGACGTGCCGATGCACACACCGATGTTACCGGCGCGGGTACGGGTGTAGCCCTCGGCCATGTGCGAAGCGCCTTCCACGTGGCGCGCCAGTACATGGTCAATACCGCCGACTTTCTTGAGGGCCGAATACAGCGGGTTGATGGCAGCGCCGGGAATGCCGAAAGCGGTTTCCACACCTTCGCGGCGCATCACCAGAACGGCTGCATCGATTGCTCTCATTTTGCTCATGGTTTTGTGCCTCTTTGTGTTTTGTAATTGTATACAAGTGGCTTTTCGTTCGAGTGTATTCACGGCAGTGGCGTCTGGTCAAACCCTTTTCGCGTTTGCCGAAGAATGGCGCTTACAGGCTTTATTTTCTAGATTGTATACAATTATATTTTTGTTTGTGTTCTATTTGTCGAGTCGATTTTTCACTGAAGAGGATCTGCCGATGTCTACCCTTACCTTGGCCGCCGCCAACCGCCTCGCCGAACACGCCCTGGCCACGGGCCATGAACTCGATGCTGCACCGCTCACCGTGGCGGTGCTGGACAGTGGTGGGCATTTGATCAGCCTGCAACGCCAGGACGGTGCCAGCCTGCTGCGGCCACACGTGGCCATCGGCAAGGCCTGGGGCGCCATTGCCCTGGGCAAGGGCTCGCGATTGCTGGCCACGGACGCGCAGCAGCGCCCGGCGTTTTTCGCCGCGTTGAACGGGTTGGGGCAGGGGGGGGTAGTGCCAGCGCCGGGTGGCGTGCTGATTCGTGATCAGCAGGGCGTGGTGGTGGGAGCGGTGGGTATCAGCGGCGATGCGTCGGATGTGGATGAGCGGTGTGCGGTGAGTGCCATCGAAGCGTCGGGGTGGGTGGCGGACCCGGGCGTTTGAGCGAGCTTCGTCCGTGTAAGGTCGGACGAAGCTCTGGAAGCAGGCGGCACGGTCTTCAGTCTGGCGCGCACCCTTTGAGCACCATGCGAATGATCGTCTGTGCCGCCGCTTCGTAGTCGCTTTCGTCCAACCGCGCCTTGCCGGTGACCCCGGCGATCTGCCAGTCGAAGTCGGCGTAGGTCTGGGTCGCGGCCCAGATGCTGAACATCAGGTGGTGGGCATCGACATGGGCGATCTGGCCGCGCTCGATCCAGGTCTGGATGCACTCGATGTTGTGCTTGGCCTGGGCATTGAGCTGCTGCACCTGGTCGGGGCTCAGGTGCGGGGCGCCATGCATGATTTCGCTGGCGAAGACTTTCGACGCCGCTGGCACGTCTCGGGAAATGCGGATCTTGGAACGGATGTAACCGCTGAGCACCTCACTGGGGTCGCCGTCAGGGTTGAACGGCGTGGAGGCCGCCAGGATCGGCTCGATGATGCTCTCCAGCACTTCGCGGTAGAGGTTTTCCTTGGACTTGAAGTAGTAGTACACATTGGGCTTGGGCAGCCCGGCCTTGGCCGCGATATCGCTGGTCTTGGTGGCGGCGAAGCCCTTGTCGGCGAACTCTTCGCTGGCCGCGCGCAGGATCAGTTCTTTGTTGCGCTCGCGAATGGTGCTCATAAACCCGATGGTTCCTTGCCTGCTGGGGCGGTGGGGCATGGTAGCACCGTGCTTGCGCGCCGCTCAATGCAAGGCGAGCTGTCCGCTGCCTGAATGAAATCGGGGTTGGCCGGGTGTGTGCAAGGGGCACTGCTAGAATTTTTTGAGCGGAACAGGCTAGTGGCCATTACTCGCGGCCTGTGTTCAACGAGGTGTACTCCGGTGCCCAAGCGCAGACGTGGTCTGGTGATAGCCGTGGTCATTGCCCTGGTGTGGGTGGCCGGTGCCGTGGCCTGGCACCTGCTGGGCCATCGCGCCCCGCCCAAGCCGCCGCCTACGGGGGAGCCGGTGGCGGTGGTGGCGGTGAAACAGCAGGACGTGCCGGTGTACATCGATGCCCTGGGCACCGTGATCCCCACCCGCAGCGTCACGGTAGTGACCCAGGTGGCGGGGCTGCTGACCGACGTACCCTTCAAGGAAGGCCAGCACGTCAGCAAAGGCCAAGTGGTGGCTCGCATCGATGACCGCGCGCTGAGGGCACAACTGGCCCAGGCCCGGGGTGTGCTGTTGCACGACCAGGCGTTGTTGGCCAACGACCAGCGCGACCTGGTGCGTTTCGGCCAGTTGATCAAGGTCGGCTCGGTGAGCCAGCAGACCCTCGACACCCAGCGTTCGCTGGTCCAGCAACAGCAGGGCACCGTGGCGGCTGACCAGGGCAGCGTGCAGAACCTGGAAGTGCAGGTCAGTTACTGCACGATCTTCTCGCCGGTGGATGGCGTGGTTGGCCTGCGCCTGGTGGACCCCGGCAACTACGTGAACCCCCAGACCAGTACCGGCATCGCCGTGATCACCCAATTGCAGCCAGCCACCGTGGTGTTCGCCGTGCCCGAGGACGACCTGGGTGCCATCGACCGGGCCATGGCGAAAGGGCCGGTGGCGGTACTGGCCTATGACCGCAACAAGCATGACTTGCTGGCCACCGGGGCCTTGCTCGCGTTGGACAACCAGGTGGACACCAGCACCGGCACCGTCAAGGTCAAGGCGCAGTTCACGGCCCCCGGCACCCATCTGTTCCCCAACCAGTTCGTCAACGCCCGCCTGCAGGCCGACCTGCTCAGGCAGGTCGCGGTGGTGCCCACCCAGGCCATCCAGCACGGCAGCCAGGGCGACTTCGTCTTCGTGGCCAATGGCACCAAGGTGGCGTTGCGGGTGATCAGGCTCGGCCCCGCCATGGGTGATGTCACCGCAGTGCTCGACCAGGGCGTCAAGCCCGGCGAGCAGGTGGTCACCGAGGGCGCCGACAAACTCGACAATGGTTCGACGGTCAAGGTCGCCACGCCATGAACATTTCGCGGCCGTTCATCGAGCGGCCGGTAGCCACCGCACTGATCATGGTCGCGGTGCTGCTGGTGGGGCTGCTGGGCTACCACCTGTTGTCCGTATCGGCCTTGCCCGAGGTCGACTACCCCACCATCCAGGCTTTCACCCAATACCCCGGCGCCAGCCCCGAGGTCATCAGCTCGTCCATCACCGCGCCCCTGGAACGCCAGTTCGGCGAGATGCCGGGGCTCAAGTCGATGAACTCCACCAGTTCCGACGGGGCTTCGGTGATCACCCTGCAATTCGACCTGGCGCTGTCATTGGACGTGGCCGAGCAGGAAGTGCAGGCCGCCATCAATGCCGCCGGTACCTTCCTGCCGGCGAACCTGCCGTACCCACCGGTGTACAGCAAGGTCAACCCGGCCGATGCGCCGGTGCTGACCCTGTCACTGACTTCCGACGTACTGCCCCTGACCCGCATCCAGGACCTGGCTGACACCCGGCTGGCGCAGAAAATCTCGCAGATCACCGGTGTCGGCCTGGTGACCCTCAGCGGCGGCCAGCGACCGGCCGTGCGGGTACAGGCCAATACCTCGGCGCTGAATGCGCTGGGCCTGTCCCTGGACGACCTGCGCACCGCCCTGGGCAATGCCAACGTCAACCAGGCCAAGGGCAACATCGACGGCACTTTTCAGGCGTACTCGATCGGTGCCAACGACCAGTTGCAATCGGCCGACCAGTACCGCGACCTGGTGATTGCCTACAAGAACGGCGCGCCCATTCGGCTGGCGCAGGTCGCCGCGTCCATCCAGGGCCCGGAGAACCCGCGCCAGGCCGCGTGGACCAACAGCACCCCGTCCATCGTGGTGAACATCCAGCGCCAGCCCGGTGCCAACGTGATCCAGGTGGTGGACCGCGTGCAGCGCCTGTTGCCTTCCTTGCGTGCCAGCCTGCCGGCGACCCTCAAGGTGGACGTGCTCACCGACCGCACCCAGACCATCCGGGCCTCGGTCACGGATGTGCAGTTGGAACTGGGCGTGGCCATTGTCCTGGTGGTGATCGTCATCTACGTGTTCCTGCGGGACCTGGCCGCCACCCTGATCCCGGCGCTCACTGTACCGCTGACCCTGATCGGCACCCTGGCGGTGGCCTATGCCCTGGGCTTTTCCCTGAATAACCTGACCCTCATGGCCTTGACCATCGCCATCGGGTTCGTGGTGGACGACGCCATCGTCATGATCGAGAACATCACTCGCTACATCGAGGACGGCGAGGCGCCCTTGCAGGCGGCGTTGAAGGGGGCGGCGCAAATCGGCTTCACCATCATCTCGCTGTCGGTGGCGCTGATCGCGGTAATGATCCCGTTGCTGTTCATGGGCGACGTGGTGGGGCGGCTGTTCCGCGAATTTGCCACCACGGTGGCGGTGACCATCGTCATCTCGGCGCTGATTACCCTGACCCTCACCCCCATGCTCTGCGCGCGTTTGCTGAAGAGCCGGCACCAGGCCCGTCGCGAGGACTTTTTCGATCGCATCAATCACTGGTACGTGCGTGGCCTGGACTGGGTGCTGCTGCATCAGGCGCTGACGCTGATCTCGGTGGTCATCACCGCGCTGCTGACGCTGTGGCTGATCCTGGGCATCCCCAAGGGGTTTTTCCCCGACCAGGACACCGGGTTGATCCAGGGTATTTCCCAGGCCGCGCCCAGCGTTTCCTTCGACCGCATGCAGGCCGAGCAGCAACGCCTGGCCGCGCGCATTCTCAAGGATCCGGCGGTGGCCAGCCTGTCGTCCTTCGTGGGGATAGACCAGACCAACCCAACCCTCAACCAGGGCAACCTGCTGATCAACCTCAAACCCCGTGGCGAGCGCGACAGCAGCATGGCGGTGATCCGCCGCCTGGCCGACGCCAACAGCGACGACGCCGGCATGCGCCTGTACCTGCATGGTGTGCAGGACCTGACCCTGGATTCCACCGTGTCCACCACCCGCTACCGCCTGGGTCTGCAGGCCATCGACACCGGCGTGCTGGAGCAGTGGACCACTACCTTGATCGCCGCCATGCGCAAGGACCCGCTGTTTGCCGACGTGCAAAGCCAGGCCTTGCAGTTCGGCAACCAGGTACAGCTGACCTTCGACCGCGCCACGGCTTCGCGCCTGGGTGTCACGCCCCAGGCCATCGATGATGTGCTGTACGATGCCTTCGGCCAGCGCCAGGTGTCGACCATCTATACCCAGCTCAACCAGTACCACGTGGTGCTGGCCAGTGACCGCCAGCCCGGCAACCTCGCCGACCTGCTCACGGGCCTGTACGTGGACACCGCCAGCGGCGGGGTGGCGCCGCTGTCGAGCATGGCCACGCAACAGGTGGTGCGCGTGCCCGTCACCCTCAACCGCCAGGGCCAGTTCCCCTACGCCGATGTGTCATTCAACCTGGCGCCGGGGCAGACCCTGGGCGCGGCGGTCACGCGCCTGGCGCAGATCGAACGGCAGGTCGGCCTGCCCGCTACGGTGCAGGCACAACTGGAAGGCGCGGCGGCGACCTTTCAGTCGTCCCTGGGCAACCAGCTGTTCCTGGTGCTGGCCGCCATCGTCGTGGTGTACCTGATGCTGGGTATCCTGTACGAAAGCTTCGTGCACCCGGTGACCATTCTGTCCACCCTGCTGTCGGCGGCACTGGGGGCCTTGCTGGCGTTGTGGCTGACCGGCACCCAGTTCGACATCATCGGTTTGATCGGCATCGTGCTGCTGATCGGTATCGTCATGAAGAACGGCATCATGATGGTCGACTTCGCGCTGGAACTGCAGCGCAATGAAGGGCTGGACGCCACCGCCGCCATTCGCCAGGCGGCGCAGTTGCGCTTCCGGCCTATTCTGATGACCAGCATGGCCTCGCTGTTTGGCGCGGTGCCACTGGCCCTGGGTACGGGCATTGGTTCGGAGCTGCGCCACCCGCTGGGCATCGCCATCATCGGCGGGCTGCTGCTGAGCCAATTACTGACGCTGTTTTCCACCCCGGTGATCTTCCTGGCCATGAACAGCCTGGAGCGGCGCCTGGGCGGTGGTCGGGCGAGCCCTGAAGCGCCAGCGCCATGAATCTCTCGGCGCCGTTCATCCAGCGCCCCATCGCCACCGTCCTGTTGGCCATGGGCCTGGCGCTGTTCGGTCTGCTGGCGTTCAACCTGCTGCCGGTGGCGCCGTTGCCCGAGGTGGATTTTCCCACCATCAGCGTGCGCGCCAGCCTGCCGGGCGCCGACCCCAGCACCGTCGCCACTTCGGTGGCCACTCCGTTGGAACGCCAGTTCGGGCAGATTTCCGGCATCACCCAGATGACCTCGTCCAGCACCCTGGGGGCCACTCGCATCAACCTGCAGTTCGACCTGAACCGTGACATCGATGGCGCCGCCCGCGACGTGCAGGCGGCCATCAATGCGGCGCGGACCAACCTGCCCAGCGACCTGTCCGGCAACCCCACCTACCGCAAGGTCAACCCGGCCGATTCGCCCATTCTGATCATAAGCATGACCTCGGCCACCGCCACGCCCGGGCAAATGTACGACGTGGCCTCTACCGTGCTGCAACAGCGCCTGTTGCAGACCGCTGGCGTGGGCGACGTGATCGTCGGTGGCGGTGCCTTGCCGGCGGTGCGTGTCGAGCTCAACCCCGACCGCCTCAGCCATTACGGGGTGGGCCTGGAGCAAGTGCGCGGGGTGATCGCCGACGCCAACACCAACCTGCCCAAGGGCACCGTCGCCAGTGGCGGCAACCACTACACCCTGGGTGCCAATGACATGCTCTACCAGGCGGCGGACTACGCCACCCTGGTGGTCAAGCAGAGCAACGGCGACGTGGTGCACGTGGCGGACCTTGGCTATGTACGTGAGGACGTCGAGGACCTGCGCAATTTCGGCCTGTCCAACGGCAAGCCGGCGGTGTTGCTGGTGGTGTTCAAGCAACCGGGTGCCAACGTGCTCGACACGGTGGACGGGGTGAAGGCTTCGCTGCCGTTTCTGCAAGGCTCGTTGACCAACGGCATCAAGCTCAACCTGTTCATGGACCGCACTACCACCATCCGCTCCTCGCTGCACGATGTGGAAGTGAGCCTGGTGATCTCGGTGCTGCTGGTCACCCTGGTGACCTTCTGCTTTTTCCGCGACTGGCGCAGCACCCTGGTGCCGGCCATCGCCGTGCCGCTGTCACTGCTGGGCACCTTTGGTGCCATGTACTTTCTGGGCTACAGCCTGAACAACCTGTCGCTGATGGCGCTGACCATTTCCACCGGTTTCGTGGTGGACGACGCCATCGTGGTGGTGGAAAACATCATGCGCCACCTGGAACAGGGCGCCAGCCGCCTGCAAGCGGCGCTGGAGGGCGCCAGTGAAGTGGGCTTCACCGTGCTGACCATCAGCGTGTCGCTGGTGGCGGTGTTCATTCCGTTGCTGTTGATGGGCGGCATCGTCGGCCGGCTGTTTCGCGAGTTCTCCATCACCCTGTCGGTGGCCATCGTCATTTCCATGGTGGTGTCGCTCACCGTCACTCCCAGCCTGTGCGCGGTGCTGCTGCGTGCGCCCAAGGAGCCGGGGCAGGCAGGCGACCACCCGGACTCGCGTTTCCACCGCTTCTATGGGCGCACACTGGGGTGGGTCATCGACCATTCGCTGCTGGCCGGGCTGGTGACCTTGCTGGTGGTAGCGCTGGCAGCCGTGCTTTATGTGCTGATTCCCAAGGGCTTCTTTCCCCAGGAAGACACCGGGCGCCTGCAAGGCTCGATCCTCGCCGCCCAGAGCGTGTCCTACAGTGCCATGAAGCAGAGTTTCGACCGCATCAACGGCACGGTGATGCGCAACCCCAACATCGAGAACGTCGGCGGTTTCGTGGGCGGCAGTGGCGGTGGCAGTGGGGCGATCAACAGCGCGCAACTGTTCATCACCCTCAAGCCGCTGAACCAGCGCACCGCGGGCGCCGACGAGGTGATCGGGCAGATCCGCCGAGCCCTGGGCACCATGCCCGGCACGCGCCTGTATTTGCAGTCGGCCCAGGACATCACCGTGGGCGGCCGCCAGAGCGGTGCCCAGTACCAGTACACCCTGACCGCCGATGACCAGGCCGACCTGGACACCTGGGTGCCAAAGGTCATGGCGGTATTGAAACCTTTGGGGCAGTTGACGGACCTCAACACCGACCAGCAGGACAACAGCCTGCTCGCCAACCTCCACGTGGACCGCGACAGCGCCGCACGGCTGGGGGTGAGCGTGGCGGCCGTGGACCAGACGTTGTACGACGCTTTCGGCCAACGCCAGGTCTCCACCATTTACCGCGCGGCCAACCAGTACCATGTGGTGATGGAGTTGGCCCCGCCTTATTGGCGCGACCCGCTGGCGCTGAAATCCATCTACGTGCCCGTGGGCGCGGTGAGCGCCACCGCGCGTGGAACGGCGCCGAGCATCGCCAGTTCGGCACTGGTGCCCTTGTCGGCGATGGCCAACTACAGCATCGAGCGCACGGCCATCTCCATCAGCCACCAGGGTACTTTTCCGGCGGTGACGCTGTCGTTCAACCTGGCGCCTGGGGTGTCCATCGGCCAGGCCACGGTGCTGGTGGACAACGCCGTGGCGCAATTGCGCATGCCGGCCAGCGTCACCGGCCAGTTCGCCGGTACTGCCCAGGTGTTCCAGGCCTCGGTGGCCAGCGAGCCGCTGCTGATCGTCGCCGCACTGGTGTCGGTGTACATCGTGCTGGGTATTCTGTACGAGAACCTGGTGCACCCGCTGACCATCCTTTCGACCCTGCCGTCAGCCGGGGTAGGGGCATTGATCGCGCTGCTGGTGACCGGCACCGAGCTGTCGATCATCGCCCTGGTAGGGGTGATTCTGCTGATCGGCATCGTCAAGAAGAACGCCATCATCATGATCGACTTCGCCATCACCGAGCGCCGTGACCAGGGGCTGGCGGCCGACGAGGCCATTCGCCGCGCGTGCCTGATCCGCTTCCGGCCGATCATGATGACCACCCTGGCAGCCATTCTCGGCGCCTTGCCGCTGGTGCTCGGCCATGGCTATGGCTCGGAACTGCGCCGGCCGCTGGGCATTTCGATCATCGGCGGCCTGGTGTTCAGCCAAGTGCTGACGCTGTACACCACGCCGGTCATCTACCTGTGGCTCGACCGGGCCTCGGCGCGCCTGCGCCGGCCCGGCAAGGAGGCTTGAATGCGTACCCTGACCGCCATGGCGTTGCTGCTGGCACTGGCCGGCTGCGCGGTGGGGCCCGATTACCACCGGCCCGAACAGCCCTTGCCTCAGAGCTTCAAGGAGGGCGCGGCGTTCGAGCGGGCCGCGGCCAACCCCCAGGGGGCCCTGGGCAGCCAGTGGTGGCGCGATTACCACGACGCCACCCTCGACCGCTTGGTTGCGCAGGCGACCACGGCGAACCAGTCGATCATCGCCGCCGAGGCGGCCTATCGTCTGGCCAGGGCGCAGGTGGCCGCCAGCCGCGCCAGCCTGTGGCCGACCCTTGGCGTCGGCGTGTCCGGCACGCGCGGGGAGGGCGATACCGGTTCCTCCGGCGGCCAGGCGGCGGTGGCGGGCGGCGTCAACCAATCGGTCAGCGCCACCCTCACGGCCAGTTGGGAGCCGGACCTGTGGGGCCAGGTGCGCCGCGGCATCGAGTCCAGCAATGCCCTGGCGCAATCGTCCGATGCCTTGCTGGCCGGGGTACGGCTGTCCATCGCCGCCAACGTGGCCACCGACTATTTCGCGGTGCGCCAGCTGGACCTGGATATTCGCCTGTTGCAGCAACAGCAGGCCATCGACCAGCAGTTGCAGACCATGATCCAGGCCGAGTTTACCCAGGGCACCGCCACCAATGACCAATTGCTGGTGGCCCAGGACCAGTTGACCACGGTGGTCGCCGACCTGCAGGGCTCCCAGCGTTCGCGTGAACAATACGAGCACGCCCTGGCGGTATTGGTGGGGCAGGCGCCGGCACAGTTCACCCTGGCACCTCAGGCCGACTATACCTTCGCCGTGTTGCGCCCACCGCTGACGCTACCGTCGGGCCTGCTGCAACGGCGCCCCGATGTGGTGTCCGCCGAACGGACCGCGGCGGCGGCCAACGCGCGTATCGGCGTGGCCGAGGCGGCGTTTTACCCCAACCTGACCTTGAGCGCCGAGGGCGGCTACCGGGGCAGCGCACTGGGTGGCCTGTTTTCGCTGCCCAACCGTGTGTGGCTGCTAGGCCCGGCGTTGGCCGAGACCATTTTCGATGGCGGCGCCCGGCGCGCGGCGGTCACTGAAGCCCAGGCCACGTACGATCAGGATGCGGCCAATTATCGCAGCGCGGTGCTCACGGCGCTGCAGAACGTGGAGGACAACCTTTCGGCCCTCAACCACCTGCAAAGCCAGGCCCAGGCCTATGAGCAGATCTTTCTGCGCAACCAGCAACTGTTCGGCAGCCAGCAGGCCCAGCAGCAGGCGGGTACGGTGAGCACTCAGAACGTACTGACCCAGCAATTGGTGCTGTTGCAGGCCGAGCAGAACCTGCGCGACACCCAGGGCCAGCTCAGCCAGGGCAGCGTGGCGTTGATCCAGAGCCTGGGTGGTGGCTGGCAGGGCGGTGGGCAGTAACACGCTGACACGGTATGCTCCCACCCATTGAACATGAACGATGGGAACGATTCTTATGGCAGGAAGCAGTCTGCTGGTGTTGCTGGACGACATCGCCGCGGTGCTCGACGACGTCTCGGTAATGACCAAGGTCGCGGCCAAACAGACCACCGGGGTGCTGGGCGACGACCTGGCGCTCAACGCCCAGCAGGTTTCCGGTGTGCGCGCCGAGCGGGAACTGCCGGTGGTATGGGCGGTGGCCAAGGGCTCGTTGCGCAACAAGGTGATCCTGGTGCCAGCCGCCCTCGCCATCAGCGCCTTCGCCCCGTGGGCGGTGACACCCTTGCTGATGGTAGGCGGTGCGTACCTGTGCTTTGAAGGCTTCGAGAAGCTGGCGCATTCCTTTTTGCACCGCAAGCAGGAAGGTGATGCCGAGCACGCGGCCCTGAGCGCGGCGGCGGCCGACCCCGCCGTGGACCTGGTGGCCTACGAGAAGGACAAGATCAAGGGCGCGGTGCGCACTGACTTCATCCTCTCGGCGGAAATCATTGCCATCACCCTGGGTATCGTCGCTGATTCGCCGCTGATGCAGCAGGTGGTGGTGATGAGCATCATTGCCTTGGTGATGACCGTGGGTGTTTACGGGCTGGTGGGCGGCATCGTCAAGCTCGACGACCTGGGCCTGTGGATGACTCAGCGTAAAGGTGGCCTGACCCGCGCCGTGGGTGGCGGCATCCTGCGGGCGGCGCCGTACATGATGAAGACCCTGTCGGTGGTTGGCACGGCGGCGATGTTCCTGGTGGGTGGCGGCATTCTAGTGCACGGCATCGCACCGCTTCATCACTGGGTAGAAAGCGTCGGCGGCAGCGTGACCATGGCCCTGCTCAACGGCGTGCTGGGCGTCGCGGCGGGTGCCGTGGTGCTGGCGGTAGTGTCGGTGGCCGGCAAACTCTGGAGCCGCATGCGCGGCTGATCAGTGCCGCCAAGGCCTTTTGGCCGCAACTGACCTGTGTGGGCGCTCATCCTGCGGTGTGCCCTGTACTGCGCGGCGGCTGTGACGCGCGCGATCAGGCACACCTGCGTTCAAAGGGTCAATTCCGACCCCAGTACCATCCCCAATGCATTGCGTGCATCGTCCAGCTGCACCAGCGTGGCCTGGCGCGCCGCCAGGGCGTCGCGGTTTTCGATGGCCGTGAGGATGGCCTTGTGCCGGGGCATCGCCAGCTCATGGAGGTTCGGCCGCTGGTTGGAATGCTTCAGTGCCTCGCGCAGGGCCAGCGCCAGCATGTTGCACAGGTGGGCCAGCAGGTCGTTGTGGGTGGCCTCGGCAATGCGGCTGTGGAAGTCCAGGTCAGGCTGCAGCAGTGCTTCGGGTGTCGGCGCGGCCTCCATGCGTTCATAGGCTTCACCGATGGCCTGGAGGTCCTCGACCGTCGCATGCTGCGCCGCCAGCGCCGCGGCTGCGGGCTCGATGATCGCCCTGACACTGGTCAGCAGCGCGAAAAACTCGTTCTGCGGGCTGCTCTGCATCAGCCAGTGCAGCACGTCCGGGTCCAGCAGGTGCCAGTCGCGGCGGCCCTTGACCACCGTGCCCACCCGCGGCTTGGAATACACCAGCCCCTTGGCCACCAGCACCCGTGTCGCTTCGCGCAGCACTGGCCGGCTCACCGCGTACTCCTCGCACAGCAACGCCTCGGCGGGCAGCTTGTCATCGGGCTTCAGACGCCCGGAAACGATCTGCATGCCGATTTCCTGGACGATGCGCGCATGCATGCTTTTGCGGTCGGAGGGTTTGCGATAGTCCATGGGGCGGGAGCGAGTCCTGAACGATAATGACGGCGATCATAGCATTGCTTGGCAATGTCTCCCCACACGGGTGTGGCTTGCTTCAACCCGAAAGGCCCGGGCCAACGGCAACGGCCATCAGGGCGTGGCGGCCTGGGTGTAGCGGCGCACCAGGTCATCGATCTCGCCGGACATCTTCATGCGCAGCAGGGTGCGCAAGATGCGTTGTACCGGTACCGCCGGGTCGTTGCGCACATAGCACCCCAACCCTTGTTCTTCGACAAAGGCCACCGGGCGCAGTCGCTGGTCCGCGGGCAGCAGGTGGTTGAACCAGTCCAGCGACAGTTTGTTGGCCACGGCATAGCGATAGCGCCCCGCTTGCAGTTTATGCAGTACCTGGTCCTGGCCGCGGGCATCGTCGCGGCTCAGTTGGCCGCTGGCGAACCGCGCCTGCAGGGCGTCATAGGTGTAGCCCAGCACGGTGCCTATGGGTTGCGGGGCCAGGCCGGCAAGGTTCACGCTGGCGTCGTCCCCAGGCCGGGCCACCAGGTAGTCGCGCTGGGTGATCAGCGGCAGGCTCCAGATATAGTCACCGCTGAGGCCTGGCAGCCACGACTGGGCGGCGTAGCAGCGCACGTCGACGTCGCCGCGTTCCATGGCGGCCTGCAGGCGCAGGCGGGCGATGACATGAAACTCGGCGGGTGAGCCCACCTGGCGGGCAAGGCTGCGCATCAGGTCGTAGAGAATGCCCTGGACGGGTTGGTTGTCCTCCACCTTGACCAGTGGCATGGCCCAGCTCTCGGCGATGGAAAACCGCAAGGGGGCTTGGGCCCCCAGGCATTGGCCGGCCACCAGGACCAGCGCGGTCAGGGTCAGGCGCATCGGCTGCTCCGTGCCATGAATGGACATGCAAGCCAAAGCGTAGCCACTATCTGCCGGCCCAAGATGAAAATGCCAGCATTACCGGACACTTCCTGCCCTCTGGTGGGAATAGTCTGATGGTTTGGGTTGCCTGTGCTCTTTATAGTCGTTGGTCTCACTGCCTGGACGCGGACGGTTCCCATGTTTGACTTGAGCGAATACCTGCACGATTTCACCCTGCCAGCCTGGCAACCCTGGGCGGGCATGAGCCCCTGGGCGCTGGTGGCCGACGCCCCTGGCCTGGTGGCCGCATGGCTGGCCGGGGTTTCACCCGACCAATACCGCATCGCCGATGGCCAGGCCATTCACCGCTCGGCCACGGTCGAGCCCGGCGCGTTGCTGAAGGGGCCGCTGGTGGTCGGGCCGGGGTGTTTCATTGCCGCCGGCGCCTTGTTGCGCGGTGGCTGCTGGTTGGGCGAGGGTTGCATCATCGGGCCCGGGGCGGAACTGAAGACGTCCTTCCTCTTCGCCGGCAGCAAGCTGGCGCATTTCAATTTCGTCGGTGACTCGGTGCTGGGCCGCGACGTGAACCTGGAGGCGGGCAGTATCGTCTGCAACTACCGCAACGAGCGGGCCGACAAGCAGGTGCGGGTGAGGTTGGGCGGGGTGCTGACCGCCACCGGCAGTGACAAGTTCGGCGCGCTGATCGGCGACGGTTCGCGCCTGGGCGCCAACGCGGTACTGGCCCCGGGGGCCCTGCTGGCGGCTGGAACCGTGATCGGCCGGGCGGCGCTGTATGATGCCGAGGCGCTGTAACACAAGTTAGGCAAGCCATTGGATGCTTTTTTGCCCCTGCTCCGCTACGATTAGCGGTCTTTGGCATTCTAGTTGCGACGGTTTTCGATGAGTTATCAGGTTCTTGCACGTAAATGGCGTCCGCGCTCCTTCCGCGAAATGGTTGGCCAGACCCATGTGCTCAAGGCTCTGATCAACGCGCTGGACAACCAGCGGTTGCACCATGCCTACCTGTTTACCGGTACCCGCGGGGTAGGCAAGACCACCATCGCCCGTATCATCGCCAAGTGCGTGAACTGCGAGACCGGCATTACCTCCACCCCCTGCGGCGAGTGCTCGGTGTGCCGGGAGATCGACGAGGGGCGCTTCGTCGACCTGATCGAGATCGACGCCGCCAGCCGCACCAAGGTCGAAGACACCCGCGAACTGCTCGACAACGTGCAGTACGCACCAAGCCGCGGGCGCTTCAAGGTCTACCTGATCGACGAAGTGCACATGCTCTCCAGCCACTCGTTCAACGCCCTGCTCAAGACGCTGGAAGAGCCGCCGCCCTACGTCAAGTTCATCCTGGCGACCACCGACCCGCAGAAGCTGCCGGCAACCATTCTGTCGCGTTGCCTGCAGTTCTCGTTGAAGAACATGACCCCCGAGCGCGTGGTGGAGCACCTGAGCCATGTGCTGGGTGCCGAGAACGTGCCGTACGAAGACGACGCCCTGTGGCTGCTGGGGCGCGCCGCCGATGGCTCCATGCGCGACGCCATGAGCCTCACCGACCAGGCCATCGCCTTCGGTGAAGGCAAGGTCCTGGCCGCTGACGTGCGTGCCATGCTTGGCACCCTGGACCACGGCCAGGTGTACGGCGTGCTGCAGGCGTTGCTCGAAGGTGACGCTCGTGCCCTCCTGGAAGCCGTGCGCCACTTGGCCGAACAGGGCCCGGACTGGAACGGCGTGCTGTCGGAAATGCTCAATGTGCTGCACCGCGTGGCGGTGGCCCAGGCCCTGCCGGACGCCGTCGACAACGGCCATGGCGACCGCGACCGCGTGCTGGCGGTGGCCCAGGCGCTGCCCGCCGAAGACGTGCAATTCTATTACCAGATGGGCCTGATCGGCCGCCGCGACCTGCCACTGGCACCGGACCCGCGCAGCGGTTTCGAGATGGTGCTGCTGCGCATGCTGGCGTTCCGCCCAGCGGATACCGGCGATGCACCAAGGCCGGTGTTAAAGCCGGTGGGGACCAGCCAAGCCACGGCTGAGTCCCCGCAAGCCCCGGCTACCGCTACTGCCCCGGTGGCCATTGCCGCACCTGCGCCGGTACCGGTCGTTGCGCCAGCACCTGCCCCTGCCCCTGCACCTGCGCCGAAGCCGCCCGAGGCGGTGCCTGCGCCAGCCCCCGAGCCAACGCCGGTGGTCGAAGAGGTCGACCTGCCCTGGAACGAGCCCAAGGCGATCGAGCCGTCGCCGGCGCCGGCCGTCGAGCCCGATCCGCTGCCCGTGCCGACGGAAGAGCCGGTGCTGGACGTGGTGGCTGAACAGCCGGCCCTGACGCCGATGCCGACACCGGTGCCGGCCAGCGTGGTACCGGCGGCGCCGGAGGTCGATTTGCCGCCTGTGGAGTATGTGCCTGCCGGCATGGACCGGGACGACGAGCCGCCGCTGGATGAAGATTATTACGAGCCGGACATCGACAGCGCCTCCTACAGCTACCTGGACGACCTTGCCAGCGAAAGCGTGCCGGAGCCGACGCCGGAACCGGAGCCGCTGCCGGCCTCGATGCCGGCCACGGGCCTGGCCCTGCAATGGCTGGAACTGTTCTCGAAACTGCCGATTTCCGGCATGACCGGCAGCATTGCCGCCAACTGCAGCCTGATCGCCGTGGACGGCGACCACTGGTTGCTGCACCTGGACCCGGCGCACAGCGCGCTGTTCAACAGCACCCAGCAGCGGCGCCTGAATGACGCGCTGAACCAGTACCACGGGCGCACCCTGACGCTGACCATCGAGCTGATCCGCCCGGAACAGGAAACCCCGGCCCAGGCCGCCGCCCGTCGGCGTGCCGAGCGCCAGGGTGAGGCGGAGGCGTCGATCCACAGCGATCCGTTCATCCAGCAGATGATTCGGCAGTTCGGCGCGGTGGTGCGTGAGGATACTATTGAACCTGTCGAGGCGTTGGTCAGCCAAAGCCAGTAACCCGTTAACCACGTGCGGTACGTTGCCTCGGCGCGTACGGCACGGCAAACCAAACAACCGATGAGGTGATCCCCATGATGAAAGGTGGCATGGCCGGCCTGATGAAGCAGGCCCAGCAGATGCAGGAAAAAATGGCCAAGATGCAGGAAGAACTGGCCAACGCCGAAGTGACCGGCCAATCCGGTGCTGGCCTGGTGAGCGTGGTGATGACCGGTCGCCACGACGTCAAGCGCATCAGCCTGGATGACAGCCTGATGCAGGAAGACAAGGAAGTGCTGGAAGACCTGATCGCCGCCGCCGTCAACGACGCCGTGCGCAAGATCGAAGCTGCCAGCCAGGACAAGATGGGCGGCATGACCGCCGGCATGCAACTGCCGCCGGGCTTCAAGATGCCGTTCTAAGGCGCGTTGCGCTGCACCCCGATGCCAGGCTCATGCCTGGCATCGTCGTTTCTGCCCTTGCTGTTGACCAGGCATGCCCATGTGGCTCGGCCGCAAAAGGTTGAACGCCTTCAACCCCGTCACGGTCTGGTCTAGAGTGTTGTCCTAACCAAGGAGCCCCCCATGTCCCAGGACCTGATCCTCAACCAGCGCTTCGTGCTGGCCTCGCGCCCCAAGGGCGCGCCTACCCCCGAGAACTTCCGCCTGGAGCGCCAGGCCCTGCCTGAGCTGGAAGACGGCCAGGTGCTGCTGCGCACGCTGTACCTGTCCCTGGACCCCTACATGCGTGGGCGCATGAGCGATGCACCGTCCTACGCCGCCCCCGTGCAGATTGGCGAAGTGATGACCGGCGGCGCGGTCAGCGTGGTCGAGCAGTCGCGCCATCCCAGATTCCAACCCGGCGACCAGGTGGTCGGCAGCACTGGCTGGCAGACCCACAGCATCGCCAAGGGCGATGACCTGGTGGTACTGCCTGCCGGCATTCCTTCGCCGTCACTGGCGTTGGGCGTGTTGGGCATGCCCGGCATGACCGCCTACATGGGCCTGATGCACATTGGCCAACCACAGGCTGGCGAAACCCTGGTGGTGGCGGCGGCGTCCGGCGCCGTGGGCTCGGTGGTCGGCCAGGTGGCCAAGCTCAAGGGCCTGAAAGTGGTGGGCGTGGCCGGCGGTGCCGACAAGTGCCGCTATGTTGTGGACGAGTTGGGCTTCGATGCCTGCGTTGACCACAAGTCGCCGACCTTTGCCCAGGACCTGGCTGCGGTCTGTGACCAGGGCATCGACGTGTATTTCGAAAACGTCGGCGGTGCGGTGTTCGAAGCGGTGATGCCACTGCTCAACCCCCGCGCGCGCATTCCGGTGTGTGGCCTGATCGCTGCCTACAACGCCACCGAATTGCCCAAGGGGCCGGACCGCCTGTCGCTGTTGCCACGCTTGTTGCTGACCAAGCGTATCCGCATGCAAGGCTTCATCGTGTTCGACGATTTCGGCGACCGGCATGCCGAATTCCTGGCCGCCATGGTGCCATGGGTACGCGACGGCAAGGTGCGCTACCGCGAGCACGTGGTGGATGGGCTGGAGGCGGCGCCCGAAGCGTTCATCGGCCTGCTGCAGGGGCACAATTTCGGCAAGCTGGTGGTCAAGGTTTCAGACGCGTGAGCATTTGACGCCACCCTGGGGCGCGGGTATAAACCGCGTCTCGTTGTTTTTTGCCAGGCATTGACCCCATGAGTTTCAGCCCTTTGATCCGCCAACTGATCGACGCCCTGCGCATTTTGCCAGGCGTGGGTCAGAAAACCGCCCAGCGCATGGCGCTGCAATTGCTGGAGCGCGATCGCAGTGGCGGCACCCGGCTGGCCCAGGCCCTGAGCCAGGCCATGGAGGGGGTGGGCCACTGTCGCCAGTGCCGCACCTTGACCGAAGAAGAGCTGTGCCCGCAATGTGCCGACCATCGCCGTGACGACAGCCTGCTGTGCGTGGTGGAAGGGCCGATGGACGTTTACGCGGTGGAGCAGACCGGTTATCGCGGCCGTTACTTCGTGCTCAAGGGCCACCTGTCGCCTTTGGACGGGCTGGGGCCAGAGGCCATCGGCATTCCGCAATTGATGGCGCGTATCGAAGAGCAGGGCAGCTTCACTGAAGTGATCCTGGCCACCAACCCCACCGTGGAAGGCGAGGCAACGGCTCATTACATCGCGCAGTTGCTGACCAGCAAGGGCTTGACCGCCTCGCGCATTGCCCACGGCGTGCCGTTGGGCGGCGAACTGGAAATGGTCGATGGCGGCACCCTGGCGCATTCCTTCGCAGGCCGCAAGCCCATCTCCCTTTAATCGCGCAAACGTGACCTTGCAGCTGCGGCCTTGCGGCCGCCGCTGCGGGCACATCGCCCTTCAGGGCTACATGTCGGTCAGGGCGAAGTTGGTCAGGCAGAAGGTCGGGATGCCCATGTCTTCCAGGCGCTGGGAACCCAGCAACTCCGGCAGGTCGATGATGGCGCTGGCTTCGTGCACCCGCGCGCCCATGCGGCGCACCAGGTTGGCGGCGGCGATCAGGGTGCCGCCGGTGGCGATCAGGTCGTCGAACAGAATCACCGAGTCGCCTTCGCACAGGCTGTCGGCGTGCACTTCCAGGAACGCTTCGCCGTACTCGGTCTTGTAACCTTCGGCCAACACGTCGGCCGGCAGCTTGCCTTGCTTGCGGAACAGAATGAGCGGCTTGTTCAGTTCATGGGCCACGATGGAGCCGATCAGGAAGCCGCGCGCGTCCATGGCGCCGATGTGGCTGAAGTCGGCGTCGATGTAACGGTGCACGAAGCTGTCGATCACCATGCGCAGGGCCTTGGGCGACTGGAACAGCGGGGTGATGTCACGGAAGATGACACCCGGTTTGGGGAAGTCCACGACGGGGCGGATCAGGGATTTGAAGCTGAAGGTGTCGATAACCATCGTGGCGAGGTCCTGGCAGGCAAAATATGCCCGCCAGTATACCTGTTCGATCGGTCAGGTCGTAGTCAGGCTTCCAGCGTGCCGCCGGCCAGGGCGCACAGTTGGATAGGGTCCAGGATATGGATTTCCTTGCCTTCGGCGGCCAGCAGTTCGCTTTGCTGGAAGCGGGTGAACACCCGCGACACCGTCTCCACCGCCAGCCCCAGGTAGTTGCCGATCTCGTTGCGCGACATGCTCAGGCGGAACTGGTTGGCCGAGAAACCCCGGGCACGGAAACGCGCCGACAGGTTGACCAGGAAGGTGGCGATCCGTTCGTCGGCTGACTTCTTCGACAGCAACAGCATCATCTGCTGGTCATCACGAATTTCCCGGCTCATCACGCGCATGAGCTGGCGGCGCAGCTGCGGCAATTGCACGCTCAACTCGTCCAGGCGCTCGAACGGAATCTCGCACACCGAGGTGGTTTCCTGGGCCTGGGCCGAGACCGGGTAGGCCTCGGCGTCCATGCCCGACAGGCCCACCAGTTCGCTGGGCAGGTGGAAGCCGGTGATCTGTTCTTCACCACCGTCGCTGAGGCTGAAGGTTTTCAGCGCACCAGAGCGCACGGCGTAGACGGAGCCGAAGCGGTCCCCCTGGCGGAACAGGAACTCGCCTTTCTTCAGCGGGCGGCCGCGCTTGACGATTTCGTCCAACGCGTCCATGTCTTCGAGGTTCAACGACAGGGGCAGGCACAGGGGTGCCAGGCTGCAATCCTTGCAGTGGGCCTGAGTGACAGTGCGCAGTTTGACTGGCTCGGACATCGGTACAAATCCTTTGGTGAAACACACAATGACTGTAAGGGTACCCCTTTGATACGGATCAAACCAGCCGCGCTTTAGTCGCACCCAAAGGCTCAAGTAATTTATTTCAATGTCGATACAAAGTGAACCAGGCCCTCTGCACGGAGCACCGCGATGCTGACTTTCGACCCCCTTGGCACCCGCACGAGTGCTCAATGGCAGATTCATGACAATACGACGGAGCCCGCGTCCAGCAATGATGGCACGGGGCCTGTAGCCAGTGCAGCCGTTCACGTGACCCTGTCTGGGGCCGGGCTGACCAGGGCGGCGGCGGAAAGTAACAATCAGGACATAGAAGACAGCGGCCTGCCGGACGGTGTTCAGCAGGCGCTGAAGATGATCCGCGCGCTGAAGAAGCAACTGGAAGAGAAGCGTGCCGAGTTGCAGGCGGTGATGAACGACCAGCACCTGGACCCCCAGCAACGCCAGGCCCGCGTGGCTGCGTTGCAGAACGCCATTGCCGGCTTGAATGCCGCGCTGGTCAGTGCCAACGTCAGCCTGGCCAAGGCCATGAAAGACCTCGACCTGTCACCTGAACAGGTGCTCAAGGCCGGTACGCTGGCGGCCAGGTAATACTCAGATCACGCGGGAGAAGCGCTGGCGGTGCTGCTCGCCCAGGTGCACATCAAACAGCATGCAAACCCCGCGTACCAGCAGCCTGCCCACCGGCAGCACGCGCAGGCCGTGGGCGTCCAGGCTGATCAGGCCGTCATCGGCCATGGTCTGCAACGGCGGCCAGACCTGCGCGAAGTAACCGGCAAAATCGATATTGAAGCGCTGCTCGATAGTGGCGAAGTCCAACTCGAAATGGCAGATCAGCTGCTGGATCACTGCCCGCCGCACACGGTCATCGGCGTCGCACACCAGGCCTCGCGCCGTGGCCAGTTGCGCGTCCGCCAAGGCGTTCTGGTACTCGTTGAGGTCGCTGCTGTTCTGGCAGTACAGGTCGCCCACCTGGCTGATCGCGGACACCCCCAGGCCAATCAGGTCGCAATGCCCGTGGGTGGTATACCCCTGGAAGTTGCGCTGCAGTTCACCCTCTTCCTGGGCGATGGCCAGTTCGTCATCGGGCAGGGCGAAGTGGTCCATGCCGATGTAGCGGTAACCGGCGCGGGTCAGTTGCTCGATCGTGGTCTTGAGCATCTGCAGCTTCACCCCTGGCGGCGGCAGTTGCACGTGGTCGATGCGCCGCTGGGGCAAGAAACGTTCGGGCAGGTGGGCGTAGTTGAACACGGACAGGCGGTCGGGCTGCAACTGGATAACCTCGTCCACCGTGCGCGCGAAGCTGTCGACGCTCTGGCGAGGCAGCCCGTAGATCAGGTCCAGGTTCACTGAGCGAAATTGCAGCGTGCGTGCGGCCTCGATGATGGCGCGGGTTTCTTCCAGGCTTTGCAGGCGGTTGATGGCCCGCTGCACCTGGGGGTCGAAATCCTGCACGCCGATGCTCACCCGGTTGAAGCCCAGCTCGCGCAACAGCCCCATGGTCGACCAGTCGGCCTCGCGTGGGTCGATCTCGATACCGTAGTCACCACTGTCGTCCAGGCGCAGGTTGAAATGGCTGCGCAGGCTGGCCATCAATTGGCGCAGCTCGTCATGGCTGAGGAAGGTGGGCGTGCCGCCCCCCAGGTGCAGTTGCTCGACGCTCTGGCGTGGGTCCAGATGGCAGGCGAGCAACTGGATTTCCTGCTCCAGGCGCTGCAGGTACACCTGGCTGCGGCCGCGGTCCTTGGTGATGACCTTGTTGCAGGCGCAGTAGTAACAGATGTTGGCGCAGAACGGCACGTGCACGTACAGCGACAGGGGGCGCATGGCTTTGCGGCTGTCGCGCAGGGCGTGCAGCAGGTCGAAGGAACCTACCTGGTTGTTGAACTGGACAGCGGTTGGGTAGGAGGTATAGCGCGGGCCGGACTGATCGTGGCGGCGGATCAGGTCATCGTCCCAGGCAAGGGTATCGAGCATGCGGGTTTCCCCCGGTTGGCGTGCGTGTTTGCCAGTCTAGGGACGCGCGTGCCAAGGGGTATTGATGTGCATCAACGGTGCTTTCAGTGGCCCATCAGCCAGTGCTGGTGGGGGCCGGGCAGGGTCCACAGGCCGAACAGCACCACCAGCATGCCGCCCGCCGCGCGCACGCCACGGCGCCGTAACAACTGCCGCGTGCGCTCCGCTGCCAGGCCCGTGGCCAGCAGTATCGGCCAGGTGCCCAGGCCGAAAGCCAGCATCAGCAGTGCGCTATGGGCCGCGTTGCCCTGGCTGGCGGCCCACAGCAAGGTGCTGTAGACCAGGCCGCAGGGCAGCCAGCCCCAGAGCGCGCCCAGCAGTATCGCGCGAGGCACGCTGCGCACCGGCAACAGGCGGTTGGCCAGCGGTTGCACCCGGCGCCACAGGCCGCGGCCGGCGCGTTCAATGTAGGTGAGGCCGCTCCACCAGCCGCCCAGGTAAAGGCCCATGGCGATCAGCAGCAACGCCGCCGCCACGCGCAAGGCGGTGACCGCCGGGCTGTTGGCCAGTGCCCAGCCGGCCACGCCCAGCAGCAGGCCGGCGACGGCGTAGCTGAGGATGCGGCCCAGGTTGTAACCCAGCAGCAGGCGCAGGCGGCGGCCCCGCTGCTCGGCGGGAATGGCCAGGGTCAAGGCCCCCATCAGGCCGCCGCACATGCCCAGGCAGTGGCCGCCACCCAGCAGGCCCAGCACCAGCGCCGAGGCCAGTTGCGGGAGCAGTTCAGGCATCGGGCGGGGCCTTGTCTGCGGTGGGGGGCTGTTTCACGGCGGCCTGGTGCATAGGGTCCTGATCATCGAACAGGATGCTGTGGGCCGGGCTGTCGAGGTCATCGTACTGGCCGCTGTCCACGGCCCAGAAGAACACGTAGAGGGCGATGGCGACGATGACCAGGGCGGCGGGGATCATGATATAGAGCGCGGGCATGCTGGCTCCGGTTCGACGGCGGCAAGGGGGAGGGGCGCCAGGCGCTGCCTGGGGGTTGCCCGGGCCAGGCGCAGGGCATTGAGCACCACGGTCAGGGAGCTGACCGACATGCCCACCGCAGCCCACACCGGGGTCACCCAGCCAGCGGCGGCAAAGGGCAGCATCAGGCCATTGTACAACGCCGCCCAGGCCAGGTTCTGCATGATCACGCGGCGAGTGCGGCGGGCCAGCGCCATGGCCTGAACCAGGGTGCCCAGGCGGTTGTTCAACAGCACCGCGTCGGCACTGGTCTTGGCAAGGTCGGTGGCGCTGCCCATGGCCACGCTGATGTCGGCGGCGGCGAGCAAAGGCACGTCGTTGACGCCATCGCCCACAACAAGCACCGTGCGGCCTTCATGGCGCAGGCGTTGCAGTTCAGCCAGCTTGGCCTCGGGTGCCAGGCTGCCGCGGGCGTGGTCGATGCCCAACTCGTCAGCCACTTGCTGAACCATGGGCGAGCTGTCGCCGGACAGCAGCACGGTCTGCCAGCCCTGCACCCGGCAGGTATCCAGCAAAGCCCGGGCGTCGTCGCGCAGGCGGTCGTCCAGGCCGAACCAGGCCAGCGCCTGGTGTGGGTCGGCGAGCAGCAGCCATTGGCCGCGCGGGTCGGGTACCGGTGGCAGCGGTATACCTGCCAGCGCGCACGCCCACGCCGGGTTACCGATGCGCAGGCGCTGGCCGTCGACCACGCCTTCCAGGCCTTGGCCTGGATGGCTGATGACCTGTTCGGCCGTGTACTGGGCAATACCGAAGGCGCGTGCGATAGGGTGCTCAGAGTGGCTTTCCAGCGCGGCCGCCAGGGCCAGGCAGTGATCACTGTCGCGATGGGCCAAGGGATTAATGCTGTGCAGCTGCAGGCGGCCTTCGGTCAGCGTGCCGGTCTTGTCGAAGATTACCGTGTTGACCTGGTTCAGTCCTTCCAGCACATGGCCGCGGGTCAGCAGCAGGCCCAGGCGGTGCAGGCTCCCGGTGGCCGTGGCCAGTGCGGTGGGCGTGGCCAGCGACAGGGCGCAGGGGCAGTTGGCGACCAGCATGGCCAGCACCACCCAAAAGGCTCGGTCCGGGTCCAGGTGCCACCACCACAGGCCGACCAGCACCGCGCAGGCCAGGGAAAACAGCAGGAACCACTGGGCGGCACGGTCGGCCAATTGCGCCAGGCGCGGTTTTTCGGCCTGGGCCCGTTCCAGCAGGCGCACGATGGTGGACAGGCGCGTGTCCTGGCCCAGGGCGCTGACCCGCACGGTCAGGCTACTGTCGACGTTGAGGGTGCCGGCGGTGACGTGCTGGCCCGCCTGGCGTGGCTGGGGCAAGTATTCGCCTGTCAGCAGTGACTCGTCGACACTGGATTGCCCCTGCACGATCAGGCCGTCGGCAGGCACCACGGCGCCGGGCAATACCTGTACCTGGTCGCCCAATGCCAGCTCGCTGAGCAGGATGCGCTCGCCGATACCCCGGGCGTTCAGCCGCAGGCAGGAGGGGGGCAGCAGGTTGACCAACTGCGCGGTGGCGGCGGCGGTGCGTTCACGGGCGCGGCGTTCCAGGTAGCGGCCGCTCAGCAGGAACAGGGCGAACATGCCCACGGCGTCGAAATACAGGTCGCCGTTGCCGCTGATGGCGGTCCAGATACCGGCGGTGTAGGCGCCACCGATCGCCAGTGAGACCGAGACGTCCATGGTCAGGTGGCGGGTACGCAGGTCGCGGGCCGCGCCACGAAAGAACGGCGCGCAGCTGTAGAAGACGATGGGTGTGGTCAGGAACATCGCCACCCAGCGTAGAATGACGTGCAGTTCCGGGCTGAGGTCGAGGTTGAAGGTAGGCCAGGTGGCCATGGTCGCCATCATTGCCTGGAACCATAGCAGCCCGGCCACGCCTAGCTGACGTAGTGCCCGCCGGTTGTCGGCGGCCAGCTGTTCGGCGGCGCGGTCGGCCTGCCAGGGGTGCGCGGCATAACCAATGTGGCGCAGTTCGCCGAGCAGCGCGCTGAGGGCACGCTGGCCGGGGTGCCATTGCACGAACAGGCGGTGGTTGGACAGGTTCAGGCGGGCCTCGACTACCCCGGGCAGGGCGCGCAGGTGCTTTTCGATCAACCAGCCGCAGGCGGCACAGGTGATGCCTTCGACCATCAGGGTCGCGTCGCGCAGTTCGCCCTGGCCATGCACGAAGCGTTGCTGGACATCGTCGCGGTCGTACAGCGCCAGTTCGTCGGGCAGTTGCCGGGGCAGGGCCTGGGGGTTGGCCGACGCCTGGTCACGGTGCTGGTAATAACCTTGCAGGCCGCCAGCGACAATGGCTTCGGCCACGGCCTGGCAGCCCGGGCAGCAGAACGCGCGGGGCTGGCCGAGCACCGTGGCGGTAAAGCGCTGGCTCGCGGGAACGGGCAGGGCGCAGTGGTAACAGGTGGCAGGTGTGTTCATAGGGTTCACAGCGGGTCGCCGCTTGGCTTGCATCTCAGCGACGCAGGTCTTCGGCGCCTTGCAGCGGTTCATCGCCGAGCACCAGGGGTTTGTCGGGCGCCACCTGTTCTTCCTCGAACAAGCGCCAGGTCTGGCCATCCTGCACGCCCAGCAGCTCCACGAAACGTCGGCCCTGGACGTTGTCTACCACATGGCCTACATAGCGGCCGCCACCGGCGGTGTTGAGGTCGATGCGCCGGTCTTTCTCGGGCTGGGTGGGGGAGATCAGGTTCAGGGTCAGTTGCGCCGGCTGGCTGCGCCCGCTCAGGCGCACGTCGACCTCGCCGGTGAGGCTGTCCAGGCTGACTTCAGCGCGCTGTTGCAGGTCCTGGGCCAGGCGTTCGCGGTCAAGGGAACGGTTGATGCCCTTGCCGGCCTCGTAGTAGTTGTCATTCACCAGGTTGTCGGGGTGGCGCACGGCGATGGTCACCATCGACAGGGTCAGGGCCACCGAGCACAGCAGCATGCCGATCAGAATCCAGGGCCAGAGGTGTTTGTACCAAGGGGTAGCGGCGTTGGCCGTGGCGTTGAACATGGGGTTCCTTAGCGTACTTGGGGGCCGATGAAACGGCTTTTGGCTTGCACGTGCACATCCCCATCGTCGGCATCCCTGAGGCTGAACTGCACCTCGTTGGTGCTCGAGGGCAGATGTTCCGGCGCCACTGACAACTCGGCCGGCAAGCTGACGATATCGCCAGCCGCCACCCGCACCTCGTTCTTGCCCTGCAGGCGCAGGTCAGGCAGGCCGCTGGCCTCGATCAGGTAGGTGTGCGCGCGCTGGTCCTTGTTCATGATCTTCAGGCTATAGACGTTCTCGACGCGGCCCTCGGCATTCTCCCGGTACAGCACGCGGTCCTTGCTGACGTCGAAACCCACCAGGGTGCGGGTCATGAACGCTGCGGCCAGCACGCCGATCATCACCAGCAGCACCACGGCGTAGGCGATCAGGCGCGGGCGCAGGGGGTGAGTCTGCTGGCCGTTGAGGTTGTGCTCGGTGGTGTAGCTGATCAGCCCGCGGGGGTAATCCATCTTGTCCATGATGCTGTCGCAGGCATCGATGCACGCCGCACAGCCGATGCACTCGATCTGCAGGCCGTCGCGGATGTCGATGCCCGTAGGGCACACTTGCACGCACATCGTGCAATCGATGCAGTCGCCCAGGCCCATTGCCTGGTAGTCAGCGTCTTTCTTGCGTGGCCCGCGTTTTTCGCCCCGGCGCGGGTCGTAGGACACGATGAGGGTGTCCTTGTCGAACATCACGCTCTGGAAGCGTGCGTAAGGGCACATGTAGATACACACCTGCTCGCGCAGCCAGCCGGCGTTGCCGTAGGTGGCCAGGGTGAAAAAACCGACCCAGAAATACGCCCAGCCGTCGGCATGGCCGGTGAAGAACTGGGTAGCCAGTTCGCGAATGGGCGAGAAGTAGCCGACGAACGTCATGCCCGTGACGAAGCCAATCAGCAGCCACAGGCTGTGCTTGGCCAGCTTGCGCAGGAATTTGCTGGCGCCCAGGGGCGCCTTGTCCAGTTTGATGCGCTGGTTGCGGTCGCCTTCGGTGACCTTTTCACACCACATGAAAATCCATGTCCACACGCTTTGCGGGCAGGTGTAGCCGCACCACACCCTGCCTGCGAACACGGTGATGAAGAACAGCCCGAAGGCGCTGACGATGAGAATGCCCGACAGCAGGATGAAATCCTGGGGCCAGAACGTGGCCCCGAAAATGTAGAACTTGCGCTCTGGCAGGTTCCACCACACCGCCTGGTGGCCACCCCAGTTCAGCCACACCACGCCGAAGTACAACGCAAACAGAAACGCCCCGCCCGCCCGCCGCAGGTTGCGGAACACGCCGGTGAAGGCCCGGGTGTAGATCTTCTCCCGCGAAGCGTACAGGTCGACGCCCTCGCCCTTGGGGGGCGGTGGGGTGACGTCGTGCAGCGGAATCTGCTTGCTCATCAGTGAGCCTCACGGTGGGACGGTGTGCCGCTTCGGTACCTGCCGGAGCGGTCATTGTCGATCGGGTGCTGCGACTCGGTTGTGCTAGTCCGCTGTTTTCGCTTCCCCATGCGACAGGCTATACACATACGCCGCCAGCAAGTGCACCTTGTCCTTGCCCTGCAACAGTTCCTGCGCCGGCATCTGGCCCTGACGGCCGTAGCGGATGGTCTGTTGCAACTGGGCGAAGCTTGAGCCGTAGATGAACGCCTGCGGGTGGGTGAGGTTGGGCGCGCCCATGGCCGGGGTGCCTTTGCCTTCGGGGCCGTGGCACGCCACGCAATTGGCGGCGAAGATTTTCTGGCCGTTGGCGGCGTCGGCCTTGGCGCCTTCGGGCAGCGTGCGGCCGTCCAATTGGGCAATGACGAAGGCCGCCACGTCGGCCACACCCTGTTCACCGATCACCTCGGCCCAGGCCGGCATCACCGCATGGCGACCGCCCAGGATGGTGGTTTCGATGGTCTGCGGGTCGCCGCCCCAGCGCCAGTCTTCGTCGGTGAGGTTGGGGAAGCCGTAGGCGCCCTTGGCGTCAGAGCCGTGGCACACCGAGCAGTTGCTGGCAAACAACCGGCCCCCCATTTTCAGGGCCTGGGGATCCTTGGCCACGTCTTCGATGGGCATGGCCGCGAACTTGGCGTAGATGGGGCCGAAGCGCGCATCGGCCCGGGCCATTTCCTTTTCCCATTCGTGCACGCCGGTCCACCCGGTCTTGCCGTCGGAAAACTGCTTCCGGGTGTCGTTATCCAGATACTGGTAGCCCGGCAGCAGCCCGGTCCAGCTGCCCAGGCCGGGGTACAGGCTCAGGTAGCCGAGGGCGAAGACGATAGTGCCCACGAACAGCAGGAACCACCATTTGGGCAGCGGGTTGTCGTATTCCTCGATGCCATCGAAGGAGTGGCCCACCGTTTCCTCGGTGGCCTCGCTGCGCTGGCCGCGGCGGGTCGAGAACAGCAGCCAGGTCAGGGCCACGATAGTGCCCAGGGTCAGGAGGGTTACGTACAGGCTCCAAAACGTTGTCATTGCTTGTCACTCCTGGACGCGCGCGCTTGCGCCTGGGCTTGTTCTACCTTGGCGATGGCGTCGGGGTCGTCGGCGAACGGCAGCAAGGTGGCTTCGTCGAAGTCCTTCTTGCGCCGGCTGCTGAACACCCACAACGCCAGGCCGATGAAGGCCACCATCACCACGACGGTGCCCAGGCCTCGGATGGTTCCGATATCCATGTGCGTCACCGTTTGCTTTTGATGAGGGTGCCAAGGCCTTGCAGGTAGGCCACCAGTGCGTCCATTTCGGTCTTGCCCTTGACGGCCGCTTCGGCGCCGGCGATATCGGCGTCGGTATAGGGCACGCCCAGCTCGCGCATCACTTGCATCTTGCGCGCTGTCAGCTTGCCGTCCAGGCGGTTTTCCACCAGGAACGGGTAGGCCGGCATCACCGACTCGGGCACCACGTTGCGCGGGTTGTACAGGTGCGCGCGGTGCCAGTCATCGGAGTAGCGGCCACCCACCCGGGCCAGGTCCGGGCCAGTGCGTTTGGAGCCCCACAGGAAGGGGTGGTCCCACACGCTTTCACCGGCCACCGAGTAGTGGCCGTAACGCTCGGTCTCGGCGCGGAACGGGCGGATCATCTGCGAATGGCAGCCCACGCAGCCGTTGGCGATGAACACGTCGCGGCCTTCCAGCTCCAGGGCCGGGCGCGGCTTCATGCCTTCGATGGGCTTGTTGGTCACGTCCTGGAAAAACAGCGGGACGATCTGGGTCAGGCCGCCGATGCTCACGGCAATGACCATGAAGAAGGCCAGCAGGCCGATGTTCTTCTCCAGCGTTTCATGTTTCATCAGTGCGCCCCCACGACAGCGATGCGGGTGGCCGCCTCGGCTTCTTCAGGGGTGGCGGCACGCACGGTGCGCCACACGTTCCAGGCCATCAGCAGCATGCCGCTGGCGAAGAACGAACCGCCCAGCGCGCGTACGATGTAGCCCGGTTTGCTGGCCTGCAGGGCCTCGACGAAGGAATAGGTGAGGGTGCCGTCATCATTGATGGCACGCCACATCAGGCCCTGGGTGATGCCGTTCACCCACATGGAAGCGATGTAGAGCACGGTGCCGATGGTGGCCAGCCAGAAATGCGCGTTGATCAGGCCGATGCTGTGCATCTGCGGGCGGCCGAACAGTTTCGGGATCATGTGGTACACGGCGCCGATGGAAATCATCGCCACCCAGCCCAGCGCCCCGGCGTGCACGTGGCCGATGGTCCAGTCGGTGTAGTGCGACAGCGAGTTCACCGTCTTGATGGCCATCATCGGGCCTTCGAACGTGGACATGCCATAGAAGGCCAGCGACACCACCAGAAAGCGCAGGATCGGGTCGGTGCGCAACTTATGCCAAGCCCCCGACAGGGTCATCATGCCGTTGATCATGCCGCCCCAGCTGGGCGCCAGCAGGATGATCGACATCACCATGCCCAGCGATTGTGCCCAGTCGGGCAGGGCGGTGTAGTGCAGGTGGTGCGGGCCGGCCCAGATGTACAGGGTGATCAATGCCCAGAAGTGCACGATGGACAGTCGGTAGGAGTAGATCGGCCGCTCCGCCTGCTTGGGCACGAAGTAATACATCATGCCCAGGAAACCGGTGGTGAGGAAAAAGCCCACGGCGTTGTGGCCGTACCACCACTGGATCATCGCGTCCGTGGCGCCGGCGTACGCCGAGTAGGATTTGAACAGGCTCACAGGCAGCGAGATGTGGTTGACGATGTGCAGCATCGCGGTCACCAGGATGAACGCGCCGTAGAACCAGTTGCCCACGTAGATATGCTTGGTCTTGCGCTTGACGATGGTGCCGAAGAACGTGATGGCGTAGCACACCCAGACAATCGCCAGCAGGATGGCGATCGGCCATTCAAGCTCCGCGTATTCCTTGGTGGTGGTGTAACCCAGCGGCAGGGTGATGATGGCGCTGACGATGACAGCCTGCCAGCCCCAGAAGGTGAACGCCGCCAGGCCGTCCGAGATCAGCCGCGTCTGACAGGTTCGCTGTACCACGTAGTAGGACGTGCCGAACAGTGCGCAACCGCCGAAGGCGAAGATCACCAGGTTGGTGTGCAAGGGTCGGAGGCGACCGAAGGTGGTCCAGGGCAGGTCGAAGTTCAGTTGCGGCCAGATGAGCTGCGAGGCGATGAACACCCCCACGCCCATGCCGACAATTCCCCAGACCACCGTCATGATGGCGAACTGGCGCACCACCTTGTAGTTGTACGCAGTCGGAGCGAGTGCTGTGCTCATTGCTGGTTGTCCACGGTTCAGGTGTTGTTATTAGGGTTGTAAACCGGCGGCAGTATGGAGAATGCGTGGGGGCGATGCAAGAGTTGCTAGCAATCATGGCTAGCAATTATTGCGAGCGCTCCGAGGTCCATCTGGCGGGCCCTCCAGCGAACCGGGAGCCTTGCCGGAGTCGACGGCGCCGGTGTTTCCAACATGCGGAAACACATTCGCCGAGCCCACTTTTTCATCCGTTTGAGCTTAGTCGCTGGCGGGCGAGTTGTCCCTTGGCCCACAAGGCGCTGGCCACTCGTTATGATGGCGGATGATTCTTTTTGAGTGGGCAAAGCATGAAACACGCACAACGTTGCGACATTGACGCAGATCAGCTGGCCGCACTGGCGCAGGACCAGGGCTGGCTATGGACGCCGCCGCAGGGCCAGGCGGTGGCCTGCCTGATTCTGGCCCATGGTGCCGGGGCACCCATGGACAGCGGCTTCATGAACCTGATGGCCGGTAAGCTGTCCGCCCGTGGGGTAGGGGTGGTGCGTTTCGAATTCCCCTACATGGCCCAGCGCCGAATCGACGGCAGCAAGCGGCCGCCCAACCCCAAACCCAAGCTGCTGGAGTGCTGGCGCCAGGTGTATGAGCAGGTCGAACCCCTGGTGCAGGGCACCTTGGCGATTGGCGGCAAGTCCATGGGCGGGCGCATGGCCAGCCTGTTGGCCGATGAACTGGGCGCCAGCGCGTTGGTGTGCCTGGGGTACCCGTTCTATGCCGCCGGCAAGCCGGAGAAGCCACGTACCGAGCACTTGGCGGACTTGCGCACGCCGACGCTGATTGTTCAGGGCGAGCGGGACGCCCTGGGCAATCGGTTGGCGGTCGAGGGGTATGCATTATCCCGGCACATCGAATTGTGCTGGCTGGTGGCGGGAGACCATGACCTGAAGCCGTTGAAGGCCTCAGGGTTCAGCCATGAGCAGCACCTGGAGGCGGCGGCGGAGGCGGTGGCAGGGTTTCTGCAGTCCGACGTCAGCAGCGGCCCTGGCGGCGCACGCGGTGTATCGGATGCTTCGCGGCGCCTGTGACGCGGCCGGGTCCGCTGCTACGCGGCGGCTGTGACCCGGCAGCGTCGGTCAGCGGTTGAACCGCTCTACCAGCGAATACTGGCTATGGGCAGTGCGCGTCAGCTCCTCGCTCAGCAGCGCCGAGCTCTGCGCTTGCTCGCTGGTCTGGTCGGCCAGGTTGGCGATGGTGCTGATGTTGCGGCTGATCTCTTCGGCCACGGCAGTCTGCTCTTCGGTGGCGGCGGCGATCTGGGTGGTCATGTCGGTAATGTTGGCCACTGCCTCGCTGATGCCCACCAGCGCCTGGTCCGCTTCCAGTACCCGCGCCACGCCTTCCTCGGCCTGGCGGTGGCCGGCGTCCATGGTTTGCACGGCGTTGCTGGCGGTCTGTTGCAGCTTGGCGATCAGGGCGTGGATCTGCCCGGTGGATTCGCTGGTGCGCTGGGCCAGTTGCCGCACTTCATCGGCTACCACGGCGAAACCACGGCCCATTTCGCCGGCGCGAGCGGCCTCGATGGCAGCGTTCAGCGCCAGCAGGTTGGTCTGGTCGGCAATGCCTTTGATCACGTCGACCACACCGCCGATTTCGTCGCTGTCCTTGGCCAGTTGGGTCACCGTCTGGCCGGTTTCGCCCACCACCACCGACAGGCGCTGGATGGCTTCGCGGGTTTCCCCGGCGATGCTGCGGCCCTGGCTGGTCAACAGGTTGGCCTGCTGGGTGGCGTCGGCGGTACGTTGAACGTGGCTGGCCACTTCCTGGGTAGTCGCGGCCATCTGGTTGACAGCGGTGGCCACCTGTTCGGTTTCCACACGCTGACGCTCCAGGCCTTCGGAGCTCTTGTGGGCCAGGCTGTCGGACTGGGTAGCCTGGTCGTTGAGGTGCTCGGCAGTGTCCTGCAGGCGGGTCAGGCAGGTTTTCAGGCGCGCGTCCTGGCTCAGAATGGACATTTCCAGGCGGGCCTGGGCGCCGCGGCTGTCGGTGTACATCTGCGCGATCAATGGGTCGGACGTGGTCTGTTCTGCCAGGCGCAGCAGCCGCTTGATGCCACGTTGTTGCCAGCTCAGGCCCACCAGGCCCAGCGGTACCGAGAGCACTGCGGCCACGGCGAAGCCCCAGGAGGTGCCCAGCCAGCTACCAATGCCGAAGCCGACCTGGCTGACCAGGATGAACGGCAGCCAGTCCTGGACCACGGGCAGCCACTGGTCACGACGCGGCACGGCGGGTTTGCCCTGGTTCAGGCGCTCGTACAGGCTTTGGGCCCGGCGGATCATTTCGGCGGTGGGCTTGACCCGCACCGACTCGTAGCCCACGACCTGGTTGTTCTCGAAAATAGGCGTGACGTAAGCGTTCACCCAGTAGAAGTCGCCATTCTTGCAACGGTTCTTGACGATACCCATCCACGGTTGACCTTGGCGCAGGGTAGCCCACATGTGCTCGAACACCGCCTGCGGCACATCGGGGTGGCGCACCGTGTTGTGTGGCGCACGAATCAACTCCTCACGGGAAAACCCACTGATATCGACGAAAGCATCGTTGCAATAGGTGATCACGCCTTTGGCGTCGGTGGTGGAGATCAGGCGCTGTTGGGCTGGGAAGGTCCGTTCGCGCTGGGTGACTGGCTGGTTGTTACGCATGGCAAGTGGGTTCCGCAAGGCTTTCACAGGTTGTCGGCCGTTCGGAGGTGAAATTGAATCTATATTTTTTAGCGGGTGGCAATGAGCGAGAGGGGAAGTGCCTGGCTTGAGGGATCGCTGGGCCTGGTAGGGTATGGCGCTGGGTGTTCGGCGGTCTTGAGCCCCGCCATGCACTTGCAAGCCACACCCCTGACCAGGGCTGTTACCCAGCGATCAACTGCCGCAACACATAATGCAAGATCCCTCCGGCCTTGAAGTACTCCACCTCATTGAGCGTGTCGATGCGGCATAGCACCGTGACTTTCTCGGTTTCACCACTTTCACGGGTGATACGCAATTCAAGGTCCATGTGCGGTTTCAATGGCACCCCTTCGAGCCCGGTGATATCCAGCGTTTCGCGTCCCGTCAGGCCCAGGGACTTGCGGCTCTGGCCATTCTTGAACTGCAAGGGCAATACGCCCATGCCCACCAGATTGGAGCGGTGAATACGTTCGAAGCTTTCAGCGATGACCGCTTTCACCCCCAGCAGGTTAGTGCCTTTGGCCGCCCAGTCGCGGCTGGAGCCGGTGCCGTATTCCTGGCCAGCGATCACCACCAGCGGCGTACCGTCAGCCTGGTATTTCATGGCAGCGTCGTAGATGGCCAGCTTTTCATCGGTGGGAATGTACAGGGTGTTGCCGCCTTCTTCGCCGCCGAGCATTTCGTTGCGGATGCGGATGTTGGCAAAGGTGCCGCGCATCATCACTTCATGGTTGCCCCGGCGTGAGCCATAGGAGTTGAAGTCCCTCGGTTGCACGCCTTTTTCCTGCAGGTAGCGGCCGGCAGGGCTGTTGGCCTTGATGTTGCCGGCGGGGGAGATGTGGTCGGTGGTCACCGAATCGCCCAGCAGCGCCAGGATGCGCGCGCCGTGCACGTCGGTGATGTCCTTCAGCGGCGCGGTGATGTCGTCGAAGAAAGGTGGATGCTGGATGTAGGTGGAGTCGTCTTGCCACACATAGGTCGCGGCCTGGGGCACTTCGATGGCTTGCCATTGGGCGTCACCCGCGAAGACCTCGGCGTATTCCTTGTGGAACATGGCGGTATCGACGCTGCGCACGGCCTCGGCGATTTCCTGCTGGCTGGGCCAGATATGCCGCAGGTACACCGGTTGCCCGTCGCTGCCGGTGCCCAGGGGCTCGCGGCTGAGGTCAATGGTCACGCTGCCGGCCAGGGCATAGGCCACGACCAGGGGCGGGGACGCCAACCAGTTGGTTTTCACCAGCGGGTGCACGCGGCCTTCGAAGTTGCGGTTGCCCGACAATACCGAGGCCACGGTCAGGTCCGCCTGCTGGATGGCCTTTTCGATGGGTTCATCCAGCGGGCCAGAGTTGCCGATGCAGGTGGTACAGCCATAGCCCACCAGGTCGAAGCCCAGTTTGTCCAGGTACGGGGTCAGGCCGGCGGCCTTGTAGTAGTCGGTCACCACCTTCGAGCCAGGCGCCAATGACGTCTTGACCCAGGGCTTGCAGCTGAGGCCCTTTTCGACTGCCTTTTTCGCTACCAGCCCGGCGGCCATCATCACGCTGGGGTTGGAGGTATTGGTGCAGGAAGTAATCGCCGCGATCACCACGGCGCCGTCCTTGAGCCGGTGGTTCTGGCCTTGCCAGCTGTACTGCGCTTCACCCGCCTGGGCCGCATTGCCCACGGCCACGCCACCGCCACCTTCACTTTCCAGGCGGCCTTCCTCCTTGTTGGAGGGTTTCATCTGCAGGCCGACGAAATCCTGGAAGGCTTGCGGTACCTTGGCCAGGGGCACCCGGTCCTGTGGGCGTTTGGGGCCGGCGAGGCTGGCTTCCACTTCACCCATGTCCAGCGCCAGGCTGTCGGTGAATTGCGGTTCCTGCCCGGGCAGGCGCCACAGGCCCTGGGCCTTGCAGTACGCTTCCACCAGTTTCACCGTGGCGGCCGGGCGCCCGGACAGGCGCAGGTAGTCCAGGGTCACGTCGTCTACCGGGAAAAAACCGCAGGTGGCGCCGTATTCGGGGGCCATGTTGGCGATGGTGGCGCGGTCGGCCAACGGCAGGTCAGCCAGCCCGTCGCCATGGAATTCGACGAACTTGCCCACCACGCCTTTCTTGCGCAGCATCTGGGTGACGGTCAGCACCAGGTCGGTGGCGGTGATGCCTTCGCGCAGCTTGCCGGTGAGCTTGAAGCCGATGACCTCGGGAATCAGCATCGACACCGGCTGGCCGAGCATGGCCGCCTCCGCCTCGATGCCCCCCACGCCCCAGCCCAGCACGCCCAGGCCGTTGATCATGGTGGTATGCGAATCGGTGCCTACCAGGGTGTCGGGGAAGGCATAAGTGCGGCCGTCTTCTTCCTTGGTCCACACGGTACGGCCCAGGTACTCCAGGTTCACCTGGTGGCAGATGCCGGTGCCGGGTGGCACCACGCTGAAGTTGTCGAACGCGTTCTGGCCCCAGCGCAGGAAGGCATAGCGCTCGCCGTTGCGCTGCATTTCGATATCGACGTTTTCGCCGAAGGCCTGGTCGGTGCCGTATTTGTCGACCATCACCGAGTGGTCGATCACCAGGTCCACGGGTGACAGTGGGTTGATGCGCTGTGGGTCGCTGCCGGCCTTGGCCACGGCAGCACGCATGGCTGCCAGGTCGACCACGGCGGGTACCCCGGTGAAGTCCTGCATCAACACGCGGGCAGGGCGGTACTGGATCTCGCGGTCGCTGCGTTTTTCGCGCAGCCAGCCAGCCAGTGCCTTGAGGTCGTCACCAGTGACGGTGGTGCCGTCTTCCCAGCGCAGCAGGTTTTCCAGCAACACTTTCAACGACATGGGCAAGGCATGCAGGTCACCCAGGCTCTTGGCGGCTTCGGGCAGGCTGAAATAGTGGTACTCAAGGTCATCGATCTGCAGCGCCTTGAGGGTCTTCAGGCTATCAAGCGAGGGCATGAAATCACTCCTTGGCAGGTGCCGCGCAAGCCGCTTGGCGCAGCTCACGCCGCCTCTGTGAATGTCCGCACGGTCACGGACCTGGGCAAAAAGCATAGCTAACTATCAATACACTGGACTGCCGCATCGTGTCGCTGGTTCCGAACTTCCTTTATCATGCGCTGTTTTGCGCGGCACGCCAGTGGCATGCCCGCCATGGCGGTGGCCCAGTGTCGGGCGGCCGTTCCAGGAGTGCTGAATGAATACCCTGTTTATGCATTGTCGCCCGGGCTTCGAAAACGAAGTCTGTGCTGAAATTTCCGAGCTCGCCGCCTACCTCGACGTGCCCGGTTACGCCAAGGCCAAGCCTGCCAGCGCCTGCGCCGAGTTCATCTGCCATGAACCCGACGCCCTGGCGCGGCTGATGGACGAGGTGAACTTCAGTGACCTGATCTTCCTGCGCCAGTGGGCGCGGGGCTCCTTCGTGGAGTTGCCCGAAACCGACCGTATCAGCGTGCTGCTGGACGCCCTGGGTGCTTATCCGACCTGCGGCAGCCTGTGGCTGGAAGTGCTGGACACCAATGACGGCAAGGAACTGTCGACCTTCTGTCGCAAATTCGAAGTCCCGCTGCGCAAGGCCTTGCTCAAGGCCGGCAAGCTGGTGGATGACGCGGCGCTGCCACGGCTGTTGCTGACCTTCAAGAGTGGCCGGGAAGTATTCCTGGGCCTGGCCGACGCCGACAACTCGGCAATGTGGCCCATGGGCATCCCGCGCCTGAAATTTCCCCGCGAAGCCCCCAGCCGCTCGACCTTGAAGCTGGAAGAGGCCTGGCACCACTTCATTCCGCGGGATGAGTGGGACGAGCGCCTGAACGGCGACATGACCGGTGTCGACCTGGGCGCCGCGCCGGGCGGCTGGACCTACCAGCTGGTGCGCCGCGGCATGCTGGTGACCGCCATCGACAACGGCCCCATGGCCCAGAGCCTGATGGACACGGGGTTGGTCACCCACCTGATGGCCGATGGTTTCACCTACAAGCCGCGCCCGCCCGTGGATTGGATGGTCTGCGACATCGTCGAAAAGCCTGCGCGCAGCGCATTCCTGCTGGAAACCTGGTTGGGCGAGGGCCTGTGCCGTGAAGCGGTGGTGAACCTGAAACTGCCGATGAAACAGCGCTATGCCGAGGTGCGGCGCCTGCTGGAACGCATCGCTGACGGTTTCAAGGCCCGTGGCATCGAGGTGGAGATCGGCTGCAAGCAGTTGTACCACGACCGCGAGGAAGTGACCTGCCACCTGCGCCGCCTGGCCACGCCCGCCAAGAAGCCTGCGCGCAAGGGGTGACCCGCGCCGGGGCTTTGGGCGACAATGCCCGTCAGATTCTGGAGCCTTTTATGTCTGAAACCACTGAAATGGCCGTGGACGGCGTGCTCGACGCCACCGGCCTGAATTGCCCTGAACCGGTGATGATGCTGCATCAGCACGTGCGCGACCTGCCGGCGGGGGGGCTTTTGAAAGTGATCGCCACCGACCCCTCGACCAAGCGCGATATCCCCAAGTTCTGCGTGTTTTTGGGTCATGAGCTGGTAGAGCAGCAGGAAAGCGCAGGGCACTACCTGTACTGGATTCGCAAGAAAGCCTGAAGATCGACCGGTGGGGCTGTGAGCATCACAGGCGGTAGAAATCCCGCGCATTGCCCCACAGCACCATCTGCGCGCCATCTTCTCCCAGCTCATCTTCGATCATCGTCAGGTCATCGGCCCGAAACGGCCGCGGCGCGCGGGTGGACGGCAGGTCGGTACCAAACATCAGCGCATGGGGGTTGGCCGCGTAGAGCGCCTGCAACGCTGGCCCTACCGGAAAATCCACACGCCCGAACCCGCACGCCTTCACCCGCACCCCACGCTCGGCCAGGCGCAGTACCGTGGGCAAGCCTTCGCGGCTCAGGCCCAGATGATCGATGCTGACTTCCGGCAGGCGCAGCAAGCGCGCCTCCAGCGGATGCAGGTCACGAGAGTCGACATACAGCTCGGCATGCCACCCCAGCAGTTCATGCACGCGCTTGGCAAAGGGTTCCAGCTTGTCCAGTTGTTCGGAACCACCGCGCTTGAGGTTGAAGCGCAGCGCGCGCACGCCATGGCGGTCCAGGTGCTGCAACTCGTCATCGGTCACCGAGGCGGGTAGCTGGGTGACGCCGACGAAGCCGGGCCCCAGGCGAGCCAGGGCGTCGAGCAGGTAGCCCTGGTCGAACACCTGGAAGGACCCGGACACCACCGCGCCGCTGCTTACGCCCAGCGGCGCGGCCTGGGCCAGGTAATCATCCACCGTATAGGTGGGCGGCAAGTAGCCGTCATTGGCGACCAGCGGGAAACGCGGGTCGATGATGTGGCAGTGAGCGTCGAATACCTGGCCGGTCATGGGTGCGCTCCTGTTCAGGAATCAGCGGGCGATATGGCTGATGTAGGTGCCGGTGCCGTCGAGGATGTTGCGAAGGGTTTCTTCGACTTCCAGCAGGTCTACCTGGCTGCTGTCATAGTTGATCACCAGTTCCACGTCACCGTTCAATACGTCGGCATCGTCGGCGGCCAGTTCCAACGTCAGGGTCTTGTCGTCCAGGGTCACCTTGAAGTCGCGCACGTAGCAGGGGTCTTCCTCGCCCAGGGTGAGTTCCACGTCCTTGTCGTCGGCCAGGCGGGTGATCAGGATCATACCGCCCTTTTCGTCATGGCAGCACACCAGGGCCATGTTGTCTTCTTCGTCGTCGCACGGGTTGACCATCAACTGGCTGGCTTGAAATTGCATGATTATTACCAAGGTAGGAGGGCAGGAAGCGATTCTGACACTGTTTGCCCGGAATCAGAAACTGGCGTGTGCAACGCCCTGTGTAGCTCGTACGACAACTCCCCGTTGACCGAATATGTCGCAGCGTCGCAAGTATCCAACAGGTGGCACTGGGTAAGCTGGGCAGTTGAGGGGGTGTTCCATTTTGGTGCAACGTCCAATGCGCCTTGCAGGGCGCCCCCTGTTCCGGCCCCTGGCCGGAATTTCCTCCCCTGTTGCAACGGGTTGGCTATGGTTGATCCCAGCAGGGGAATACACGCGACGCTTCATTCAAAAACAAGCCCAAGCGGAGTACCACAGATGGCGTTCTTCACCGCGGCCAGCAAAGCCGACTTCCAGCAACAACTGAAAGCGGCCCTGGCGCAGCACATCGGCGAGCAGGCACTGCCACAAGTAGCGCTGTTCGCCGATCAGTTCTTCGGCATCATCTCAATGGACGAACTCACCCAGCGCCGCCTCAGCGACCTGGCCGGCTGTACCCTCTCGGCCTGGCGCCTGCTGGAGCGGTTCAACCACGCCCAGCCCCAGGTGCGGGTGTACAACCCTGATTACGAACGCCATGGCTGGCAGTCGACCCACACCGCCGTGGAGGTCCTGCACCACGACCTGCCGTTCCTGGTGGATTCGGTACGCACCGAACTCAACCGCCGCGGCTACAGCATTCATACCCTGCAGACCACCGTGCTGAGCGTGCGCCGCGGCGCCGACGGCACCCTGCTGGAGGTGCTGGCGAAGGGCACCCAGGGCGAAGGTGTGCTGCAGGAATCGCTGATGTACCTGGAGATCGACCGCTGCGCCAATGCCGCCGAGCTGAACCTGCTGGCCAAGGAACTGGAGCAGGTGCTGGTGGAGGTGCGGGTTGCCGTCGCTGATTTCGAGCCGATGAAGGCCAAGGTCCGCGAAGTGCTGGCGCTGGTGGACCAGAGCCCCTATGCCGTGGACGAGGGTGAAAAGGCCGAGGTCAAGACGTTTCTGGAATGGCTGGTGGGCAACCATTTCACCTTCCTGGGCTATGAAGAATTCGTGGTGGCCGACGAGGCCGACGGCGGCCACCTGGTGTACGACGAGAACAGCTTCCTGGGCCTGACCCGCCTGTTGCGCGCCGGCCTCACCGCCGAAGACCTGCGCATCGAAGATTACGCCGTCAACTACCTCAATGAACCCCTGCTGCTGTCCTTCGCCAAGGCCGCGCACCCCAGCCGCGTGCACCGCCCGGCCTACCCCGACTACGTGTCGGTGCGCCAGTTGGATGCCAGCGGCAAGGTCATCAAGGAATGCCGCTTCATGGGCCTGTACACTTCGTCGGTGTACGGCGAGAGTGTGCGGCAGATCCCGTACATTCGCCGCAAGGTCGCCGAAATCGAGCACCGCTCCGGCTTCGACCCCAAGGCACACCTGGGCAAGGAGCTGGCCCAGGTAGTGGAAGTGCTGCCCCGCGACGACCTGTTCCAGACCCCGGTGGACGAGCTGTTCAGCACGGTGATGTCGATCGTGCAGATCCAGGAACGCAACAAGATCCGCGTGTTCCTGCGCAAGGATCCCTACGGGCGTTTCTGCTACTGCCTGGCCTATGTGCCCCGCGACGTCTACTCCACCGAAGTGCGGCAGAAGATCCAGCAGGTATTGATGGAGCGCCTCAAGGCCAGCGACTGCGAATTCTGGACCTTCTTCTCAGAGTCGGTGCTGGCGCGGGTGCAGTTGATTCTGCGCGTCGACCCGAAAAATCGCATCGACATCGACCCCCTGCAACTGGAAAACGAAGTGGTGCAGGCCTGCCGTTCGTGGCAGGACGACTACGCCGCGCTCACCGTGGAGGCCTTTGGCGAAGCCCAGGGCACCAACGTGCTGGCTGACTTCCCCAAGGGTTTTCCCGCCGGCTACCGCGAGCGCTTCGCCGCTCACTCTGCGGTGGTCGACATGCAGCACCTGCAGACCCTCTCGGAAAAGCGCCCGCTGGTGATGAGTTTCTACCAGCCGCTGGCCCAGACCGGCAAACAGCAGCTGCACTGCAAGCTCTACCACGCCGACACGCCGCTGGCGTTGTCCGACGTGCTGCCTATCCTGGAAAACCTTGGCCTGCGCGTGCTGGGTGAATTCCCGTATCGCCTGCGCCATACCAATGGCCGCGAGTTCTGGATTCACGACTTCGCCTTTACCGCTGCCGAAGGCCTGAACCTGGATATCCAGCAGCTCAACGACACCCTGCAGGATGCCTTCGTGCATATCGTGCAGGGCGACGCCGAGAACGACGCGTTCAACCGCCTGGTGCTGACCGCCGGCCTGCCGTGGCGCGATGTGGCGCTGCTGCGTGCCTATGCCCGCTACCTCAAGCAGATCCGCCTGGGCTTTGACCTGGGCTACATCGCCAGTACCCTGAACAACCACACCGACATCGCCCGCGAGCTGACCCGGCTGTTCAAGACCCGTTTCTACCTGGCCCGCAAGCTCACCGCCGAAGACCTGGACGACAAGCAGCAGCGCCTGGAGCAGGCGATCGTCACCGCCCTGGACGATGTGCAAGTGCTCAACGAAGACCGCATCCTTCGTCGCTACCTGGACCTGATCAAGGCCACCCTGCGTACCAACTTCTACCAGCCGGATGCCAAGGGCCACGCCAAGTCGTATTTCAGCTTCAAGTTCAACCCCAGGCTGATTCCCGAACTGCCCAAGCCCGTGCCCAAGTTCGAGATATTCGTCTACTGCCCGCGGGTGGAAGGCGTGCACCTGCGCTTCGGCAATGTTGCCCGCGGCGGCCTGCGCTGGTCGGACCGTGAGGAAGACTTCCGCACTGAAGTGCTGGGCCTGGTGAAAGCCCAGCAGGTGAAGAACTCGGTGATCGTGCCGGTGGGCGCCAAGGGCGGTTTCGTACCGCGTCGCTTGCCCCTGGGTGGCAGCCGTGACGATATCCAGAACGAGGCCATCGCCTGCTACCGCCTGTTCATTTCCGGGTTGCTGGACATTACCGACAACCTCAAGGAGGGCGGCGTGGTGCCCCCGGCCAACGTAGTGCGTCATGATGATGACGACCCCTACCTGGTGGTCGCCGCAGACAAGGGCACCGCGACGTTCTCCGACATCGCCAATGGCATCGCCATCGACTATGGCTTCTGGTTGGGGGACGCTTTTGCTTCGGGTGGTTCGGCCGGTTACGACCACAAGAAGATGGGTATCACCGCCAAGGGCGCCTGGGTAGGTGTACAACGCCACTTCCGCGAGCGCGGTATCAACGTGCAGCAGGACAGCATCAGCGTGATCGGCGTCGGCGACATGGCGGGCGACGTGTTCGGCAACGGCCTGCTGATGAGCGACAAGCTGCAACTGGTGGCGGCGTTCAACCACCTGCACATCTTCATCGACCCCAACCCGGACCCGGCCACCAGCTTCGCTGAACGCCAGCGCCTGTTCGACCTGCCGCGCTCGGCGTGGAGCGACTACAACACCTCCATCATGTCCGAAGGCGGCGGTATCTTCCCGCGCAGTGCCAAGAGCATTGCCATCAGCCCGCAGATGAAAGCGCGCTTCGATATCCAGGCCGACAAATTGACGCCTACCGAGCTGCTGCATGCGCTGCTGAAGGCGCCGGTGGACCTGCTGTGGAACGGCGGCATTGGCACCTACGTCAAGTCCAGCAAGGAAAGCCACGCCGATGTGGGCGACAAGGCCAACGACGCCTTGCGCGTCGATGGCAATGAGCTGCGTTGCAAGGTGGTGGGCGAGGGCGGAAACCTGGGCATGACCCAGCTGGGCCGGGTGGAGTTCGGCCTGTTGGGTGGCGCCACCAACACCGACTTCATCGACAACGCTGGCGGCGTGGACTGTTCCGACCATGAGGTCAACATCAAGATCCTGCTCAACGAAGTGGTGCAGGCCGGCGACATGACCGAGAAGCAGCGCAACGTGCTGCTGGGCAGCATGACCGATGAAGTCGGCCACCTGGTGCTGGGCAACAACTACAAGCAGACCCAGGCCCTGTCCCTGGCGGCGCGCCGTGCCTATGAGCGCATCGCCGAGTACAAGCGCCTGATGGCTGACCTCGAAAGCCGCGGCAAGCTGGACCGCGCCATCGAGTTCCTGCCCACCGAGGAGCAGTTGCTGGAGCGGGCGGCGGCCAACCAGGGCCTGACCCGCGCTGAACTGTCGGTGCTGATCTCCTACAGCAAGATCGACCTCAAGGAAGCGTTGCTCAAGTCCCAGGTGCCGGACGATGCCTACCTGACCCGCGACATGGAAACGGCGTTCCCGCCCAGCCTGGTCAGCCAGTACGCCGAGTCCATGCGTCGCCACCGCCTCAAGCGCGAGATCGTCAGCACCCAGATCGCCAACGACCTGGTCAACAACATGGGCATTACCTTCGTGCAGCGCCTGAAGGAGTCCACTGGCATGAGCCCGGCCAACGTGGCCGGGGCTTACGTGATCGTGCGTGACATCTTCCACCTGCCGCACTGGTTCCGCCAGATCGAGGCGCTGGACTACCAGGTGTCCGCCGATGTGCAGTTGGCGTTGATGGACGAGCTGATGCGCCTGGGCCGCCGCGCCACGCGCTGGTTCCTGCGCAGCCGTCGCAACGAGCAGGACGCCGGGCGCGACGTGGCCCACTTCGGGCCGCATATCGCCGCGCTGGGCCTCAAGCTCGATGAGCTGCTGGAAGGGCCGACCCGGGAGCATTGGCAGACCCGCTACCAGGGGTACGTCGAAGCCGGTGTGCCGGAGTTGCTGGCACGCATGGTGGCGGGCACCAGCCACCTGTACACCCTGCTGCCGATCATCGAAGCCTCGGACGTCACCGGTCACAATGCCGCCGAAGTGGCCAAGGCGTTCTTCGCCGTGGGCAGTTCGCTGGAGCTGAACTGGTACCTGCAGCAGATCAGCAGCCTGCCGGTGGAGAACAACTGGCAGGCCCTGGCCCGGGAAGCGTTCCGTGATGACATCGACTTTCAGCAGCGCGCCATCACCATCTCCGTGTTGCAGATGATTGATGCGCCCGCAGATATGGATGAGCGAGTGTTGCTGTGGGCCGATCAGCACAAGAACATGGTAGCGCGCTGGCGCGCCATGCTCGAAGAGCTGAGGGCGGCTACCGGGACCGACTATGCCATGTACGCAGTAGCCAACCGCGAACTGATGGACCTGGCGTTGAGTGGTACGTCCAACCCTTGAGGCTACGATAGTCATTTAAACCCGTCCTTGTGACGGGTTTTTCATTCTTGCAGACGGCGCGGGTGTGCCTGGTGGGGTCACGGGCCGTGGGGTGGGCCGGCTACCTTGCGAACTTCCCGGCTATTCTTTGAGGGGAAACCCTTCTGCTGTTTACCTGGTTGCGGACTTGAAGGGTTGTTCATTGCTTCAGTGCGGGAGCTGGTAAACCCGCTCATGCCATTCATCACGGCACCCGCTATCCCTTTTCCGTGGGGCTTTTTCACTCTGTCTTTCCGGTTGCCCCAGGCCTACCTTCCCCGTTACACCGAATTCGCGGTGGTCCAGAAACGGGAATGACATCATGGAAGATATCAAGACAAGGTCCTTTATCGCCAAGCTCTTTTGCACAACTGCCCCTTATGAAGGCGCCGTAGGATGGTCAGATTCGATACTGCATGGCGAGTCGGGCTGGCTGGTAGTAGGGGGGGCGGCGCAGCCGCTGCAGTTACGTTTCGAGCACATCGAAACGACGACCGAGAACCGTATTCACTACCACATCCATACCCACGAGAACGAGTACTACCCGCGGGCCAGGTTGGGCCTGAGCCTGAACCATTACCTGGGGTTGTACACGGTTGCCGAGGTCACCCACCACTGGAAACTCGAACCCTTGGGCGAATGGGCAGTGGGTGAAGACATCCATTTTTACCTTCGCGATAACCTGGGGCAGCGCGTAGGGATTTATCGGCAAAGCTACCTCAATGTCAGGGCGCCTGAAGCTGCCCGCTTCAAGGCGCAGATCATTGAACTGCTATAGGCCGTTTCAGGACGATGCATGACCAGGAGGTCATCATGAGCCAGCTCGAAGGGCTTTCATTCATTGGCAAGTCTGCCCATGTGGGCGTGAACAATTAAACACCTGGTGCGGCGCGTGCTTGAGTGCCCGCCCTGTTTTCAATAGAGGAAAAGGAGTTCCATCATGCATGACGTTTTTGAAAAAACATTTATCGCTACGCTCGTTTGTACCTCCGACACGTTGCGTGGGGCGGTGAATGTGGTCCCCGTTGGGGAGATAGAAGGAACAGGCGCCCTGGGCGTTCGTGAAGAGGGCGAAGGAACGGCATTGACCTTCAACTATCAAGGCAGCCCCGATGGCCTGCCACTGTTTGAAATCACTACGGGCGAGCCGGGCGCGGTACTGGATATCGATATCAATGGTGCCTTGGGCTTATATCCGCTTGATGAGGAAATCTCTAACAAGTGGCAGTTGCAAGTTCTGGAGCAAGGCGATGAGCAAGTGCCAGCACGCGTGCAGCTCAAGACTGAGGACGGGGACGCCGTGCTGCTGGATCGCAGTGGGGGCGAAGGCGAGGAAACCATTAACGTGATGGATGGCGAGGAGGTCGTGTTTGAACTACGCGTGGTCCAGTGGCTTTGATCTGACGCGCGTCGGTTATCCCGCGCTTGCATTTAGGGACCCCGCCGGCTCGCGGGTTATCCTCTTGAATGGAGATAGAGTATGGAAAATGTCATGGGACGTGGTTTTTCCGCACGGCTGAAGTGCGCAGGCATTGGAGTAAGGGGCGTTGTCACGCTGTCGCGAAGCAATGGGCTGACAAAGGGCGGTTGGCTGTTGGTAGCCGACGGCTCGGTGCCGAGTACTCCGTTCAAATTTGAATATCAGAAGGAAGCTGATGGTCGCTTTCATTACTCGGTCAACAGCGGGGACGTTGACAGTGGGTATGAAGGTGCCGCGCTGGGTATTAGTACCAACGGCTACCTTGGGGTTTATCAGGTGGCCAGTGTCGAAAACCTCTGGAAGCTCGAAGTCATCGCCGGGCAGGATGAAAACCGCCCCACGCGATTCTGGCTGTTCGGTGCGGCAGGCGAGCAAGTCAAGGTATCCTCGGCCGTGCGTCATACCGGGACTCGATACGGTGGGGTGTACCGCACCAGTGATCGTACGGCGTACCTGAACACCCGAAAAGGCATCGTTGCCGAATTCGAACTGGATGAAGTGACGCTGCTCGATTGAGCGCTGCCCCAGGCATTGCCAGGGTGTGACGCAAAAAAAACCGCCCATATCAGTGGGCGGTTTTTTCATTGCCGGTCAGGTTCAGGCCTGGACCACCGGAATGTTCGCGTTGGCAGCTGCCTCGCGGAATTCGGCGATCTGGTCGAAGCTCAGGTAGCGGTAAACGTCGGCAGCCATGCTGTCGATGTTCTTCGCGTACTCCATGTATTCCTCGACGGTTGGCAGCTTGCCCAGGATCGAGGCAACGGCGGCCAGTTCGGCGGAGGCCAGGAACACGTTGGCACCATCGCCCAGACGGTTCGGGAAGTTACGGGTGGAGGTCGAGACCACGGTGCTGTTCGGCTCCACGCGTGCCTGGTTACCCATGCACAGCGAGCAGCCTGGCATTTCCATGCGCGCGCCAGCCTTGCCGTAGATGCCGTAGTAGCCTTCTTCGGTCAGCTGGTGAGCGTCCATCTTGGTCGGCGGCGACAGCCACAGGCGGGTTGGCAGTTGGCCTTTCACCTGGTCCAGCAGTTTGCCGGCGGCGCGGAAGTGACCGATGTTGGTCATGCACGAGCCGATGAACACTTCGTCGATCTTCTGGCCTTGAACGGTGGACAGCAGACGCGCGTCGTCCGGGTCGTTCGGGGCGCAGAGGACAGGCTCCTTGACGTCGGCCAGGTCGATTTCGATGATCTCGGCGTATTCGGCATCGGCGTCGGCCGACAGCAGCTCAGGGTTGGCCAGCCAGGCTTCCATGGCCTGTGCGCGACGTTCCATGGTGCGGGCATCGCCGTAGCCTTCGCTGATCATCCAGCGCAGCAGGGTGATGTTCGACTTCAGGTACTCGGCGATGGCCTTTTCCGGCAGCTTGATGGTGCAACCGGCGGCGGAGCGCTCGGCCGAGGCGTCGGACAGTTCGAAAGCCTGTTCAACGGTCAGCTCGTCCAGGCCTTCGATTTCCAGGATGCGACCCGAGAAGGCGTTGATCTTGCCTTTCTTCTCGACGGTCAGCAGGCCTTTCTGGATGCCGTAGTAAGGGATGGCATGGACCAGGTCACGCAGGGTGATGCCAGGTTGCAGTTTGCCCTTGAAGCGCACCAGTACCGACTCCGGCATGTCCAGCGGCATGACGCCGGTGGCAGCGGCGAAGGCGACCAGGCCGGAACCGGCCGGGAACGAGATGCCGATCGGGAAGCGGGTGTGCGAGTCGCCACCGGTGCCGACGGTGTCAGGCAGCAGCATGCGGTTCAGCCAGCTGTGGATGATGCCGTCGCCTGGCCGCAGGGACACGCCGCCACGGGTGCGGATGAAGTCCGGCAGGGTGTGGTGGGTGACCACGTCGATCGGCTTCGGATAGGCGGCGGTGTGGCAGAACGACTGCATGACCAGGTCGGCGGAGAAGCCCAGGCAGGCCAGGTCTTTCAGCTCGTCGCGGGTCATCGGGCCAGTGGTGTCCTGGGAGCCCACGGTGGTCATCTTCGGTTCGCAGTAGGTGCCAGGGCGCACGCCTTTGCCTTCTGGCAGGCCGCAGGCCTTGCCGACCATCTTCTGCGCCAGGGTGAAACCCTTGCCGGTGTCGACCGGGGCTTCGGGCAGCTTGAACAGGTCGGTCGGGCCCAGGCCCAGTTCGGCGCGGGCTTTTTCGGTCAGGCCACGGCCCACGATCAGCGGAATACGGCCGCCAGCGCGGACTTCATCCAGCAGCACGGGGGTTTTCAGTTCGAAGGTGGTGATGACTTCGTCGCTGTCATGCTTGCAGACCTTGCCAGCATGCGGGTACAGGTCGATCACGTCGCCCATGTTGATGTTCGAGACATCGAATTCGATCGGCAGGGCGCCGGCGTCTTCCATGGTGTTGTAGAAGATCGGGGCGATCTTGGAGCCGAAGCAGAAACCACCGGCGCGCTTGTTCGGCACGTAAGGGATATCGTCGCCGAAGAACCACAGCACCGAGTTGGTCGCCGATTTACGCGACGAACCGGTACCCACCACGTCACCGACGTAGGCGATCGGGAAGCCTTCGCCACGCATCTGCTCGATCTGCTTCATCGGGCCGATGGAGCCTTGCACGTCCGGGACGATACCGTCACGGGCCATTTTCAGCATGGCCAGGGCGTGCAGCGGGATGTCCGGGCGCGACCAGGCGTCGGGTGCGGGGGACAGGTCGTCGGTGTTGGTTTCGCCGGTCACCTTGAACACGCGCAGGCTGATCTTGTCGGCCAGGGTAGGGCGCTTCTTGAACCACTCGCCGTCAGCCCAGGACTCGATCACGGCCTTGGCGTGGGTGTTGCCGTTCTTGGCTTTTTCGGCCACGTCGTGGAAGGCGTCGAACATCAACAGGGTGTGCTTGAGCTGCTCGGCCGCGACCGGGGCCAGCTCGGCGCTGTCCAGCAGCTCGACCATGGTGGCGATGTTGTAGCCGCCCTGCATGGTGCCCAGCAGCTCAACGGCGCGCTTCTTGTCGATCAGCGGGGAGGTGGCTTCGCCCTTGGCCAGGGCGGAAAGGAAGCCGGCCTTCACGTAGGCCGCTTCGTCCACACCTGGCGGTACGCGGTTGGTGATCAGGTCGACAAGGAAGGCTTCTTCGCCAGCGGGAGGATTCTTCAGCAGCTCGACCAGGCCGGCTGTCTGTTCGGCGTTAAGCGGCTGGGGCACGATACCCTGGGCGGCACGCTCTTCGATGTGTTTGCGGTAGGCTTCAAGCACAGTTATTACCCTCATCAGTGGTCCCTGTCCGGGACGCTCATCCAGTCATTTCTGCGCCCATGCGCTGCACGGCTTTCCCGCCGTCGAGGCCGGGGCTGCAGAAATTCCTTGTAGAAGCTGCTTTCAAAGTTTTACGCCTCCAGAACGGGGAGCTGATGAGGGCTGGCGCCAGGTATTCGTGCCTGAAAATACCTGCGCCAACGCCGTTCTGTCGGATAACTGTGCTCGTGACGCTTTGAAAACAGCTTCTAGCGGACATTGGTGCCTAAAAAGGCAGCGTGATTCTACGGCAAAAAAACAAGAAAGGTAAGTTAAGCCCTACCACTTCAGGGGTGATCATCCTTAGACAAAGGGCTAACATGGCCGCCTGTCTTACTTTTCAAAGCGTTGCCAAGCCATGTCCAACCAGTCCATCAAGACCCCCTGTGTAGGCCTCTGTTCCACGGTTTACGGGGACCTTGTGTGCCGCGGCTGCAAGCGCTTCCACCACGAGGTCATCCACTGGAACGGTTACGACGACGAGGCCAAGCGCGCGGTGTGGCTGCGCCTGGAACAGTTGCTGGTGCAGGTGATGGTGGCCAAGCTGGAAGTCTTCGACAAGGACAAGCTGCGCCAACAGCTGGAACAACGCAAGATCCGTTTTGTGGCGCACCAGTCCGAATACTGCTGGGCCTACCAGTTGATCGCCCGTGGCGCGCGGGTCATCAACCAGCTGGAGGCGTATGGCATGGCTTTGCTGCCGGAATTCCGCAACTGGGAGCTACCGGAATTGCGCGATGCCATTGATCGGGAATTTTTCCTGCTGTCCGAGGCGCATTACGAGCGCTACATCGCACCGGGGTTTCTCCAGGATGCGTTTGCTGGCTGAATCCTGCAGGGTGGCTACTGGCCTCATCGCGAGCAAGCTGTGCTCCCACCGTGTTCACTTTGATTAAGTGTGAACGCTGTGGGAGCACAGCTTGCTCGCGATGAGGCCGCTAGATACACCGCCTCACCCCCGCGCCAACTCCTCAAGGTGCGCGATGATTTCGTCAGTCTTGAGCACCAGCACGTCACTCTCCAGCGTGTCGAGCACCACTTCGGCGGTGTTGCCGATCAGCGCGCCCGCCACCCCGGTGCGCGCCACTGTGCCAATCACCGTCACGGCGGCCTTGAGTTTCTGCGCGGTAAATGGAATCAGCACATCCGCCGGCCCCTCGGCGATGTGCAGGTGCGCATGGTCGATATCGAATTCGGTCTGGAACGCCAGGCATTGTTCCCGATACCGCGCTTCGATGGTTTCGGAACGCTGGAATGTGGGGTCTGGCGCCGACAGCATGGGGGAGGGGTGGGCGGCGATCACATGCAGGTCGCCCTTGGCCAGGCGGGCAATGTCGAAACCGTGCTCGATAATCGAAGCATGCAGGTGCCGGTGCTCGCCGTCAGCATTGCCCACGTCCACCGCCGCCAGGATCACCCCGTGGCTCCAGGGCCGCTCGCTCTTGACCATCAGTACCGCGCACGGGCATTGGCGCAGCAGCTTCCAGTCGGTGGGGGTCAGCAGAAAGCGTTTCAGCGCGCTTTCGTGGACGTGCTGCTTGATCACCAGGCCGCAGCCTTCGGCTTGCTGCACCTTGATGATGGTCTTTTCCAGGCTGCCTTCCCAGGCCTGCTCGGCGCTGGCACTGAAACCGTTGTCGTGAAGCTGGGTCTTGAGCAGGCTCAGCAGGGCGCTGTGGTCCTGGTGGTGGTCGCACATCAACAGGTGCAGGTGGGCCTGGGTCACACCGGCGATCAACTTCGCGCGGGTCAGCGCCTGGCTGTGGGCGTGCCCGGGGTCCAGCACCACCAGAAGGCTGCGGATCGCTTGCATGACGGGTCTCCTGCGAGGTAGGCATGCCACTACTATAGACAGCCGTCAGTCCGCCGCCCTGTCCTGTATCAAGCATAGCGGCTGGCGCTTGGCCGTGGCGTCCGTATAATCGCCGGCTTTTGCGCCCCTTGAGGAGTCGAGCATGCTGTCTGAAATCCATGAGTTCCTCGGTTGCAGGACGCCGCAGGCCTGGGTCGACGCGGCCCTGGCCGACCAGGAAACCATGCTCGTGGACCACAAGAACTGCGAGTTCAAGGCCGCCAGCACGGCATTGAGCCTGATCGCCAAATACTGCACACACGCCGACCTGATCAACATGATGTCGCGCCTGGCCCGCGAGGAGCTGGTGCACCACGAGCAGGTCATCCGCTTGATGAAAAAGCGCAAGATCGAGCTGCGTCCACTGTCGGCTGGCCGCTATGCGTCGGGCCTGCGCAAAGTGGTGCGCAACCATGAGCCGGTCAAGCTGGTGGACACCCTGGTGGTGGGCGCCTTCATCGAAGCGCGCAGTTGCGAACGTTTCGAGGCCCTGGTGCCGCACCTGGACGAAGAACTGGGGGCGTTCTACCACGGGCTGCTCAAGAGCGAGGCGCGGCACTATCAGGGTTACCTGAAACTGGCGCATCAATATGGCGAGGCCGAGGATATCGCCCGCACCGTGGAGAAGGTGCGGGCGGTGGAAGCCGATCTGATCCTCAGCCCTGACGCAGAATTCCGCTTTCACAGCGGTGTGCCCGCCGCCTGATATCCCCCCCGAACCCTGTGGGGCCGGGCCAAGCTCGGGAAGGCCGCACCACAGGGTCACTGAATTTCCCCCGCCCCTGAACGTCTGAATAATAAGCAAGCTAACAATTTAATTTGACATTAGCTGCCTAGGCAGTAACATCTTGTATAAATTACTGCCTAGGCAGGCTTTTACACGATGAAACATTTCACCCCGGAAAACTTTCGCACTTGCACCATCGGCCTGCTCCTGGGCCGTGCGTCGTCCGTCAAGGACCGCATCCTGGATACGCACCTGGTCCCCGAAGGGGTGACTGCCGCGCAGTTCAAGGTGTTGATCATCATCGAGCAGTTCGATGTCGACCGGCCGGCCGAGTTGTGCCGCTACCTGTCGCTGGACAGCGGCTCGATGACGCGCATGCTCGACCGATTGGAACAAAAAGGCTTCATCAGCCGTCGACCTTGTGCCGATGATCGCCGTCAGGTACGGGTCAGCCTCACACCGGCCGGCCTGGCGCTGGCGGGCAAGTTGCCGGTGGTGGGCGCCGCGGCCATGAACGAGCTGGTAGGCGTGCTCGCCCCGGATGAACTGGAAAGCCTGGAACGAATCTTAACCAAAGTATTGCTGGCGGCAGGGGACACCCTCACCGCCTTGCGGGTAGGTGCTAAATGAGCGGCAAGTCCTTACGCAACCGGTTCAGCCTGGTGTTTCTGGCCATGAGCCTGGCCGGCTGCGCCAACTTCCATGACCTGACCACCTCCGGTGTGGCCACTGATGCAAAAAACCTTCATGCCGACGCCACGCTCAAGGGCGTGACCCTGTCACCGGCTGCCTGGCACAGGGCCGATTGGTGGAAGAGCCTGGGCGATGACCAGCTCGACGGCCTGATCCGCGAAGCGCTGCGCGACAGCCCCGACATGCAGGTGGCCGCGGCCCGAGCCCACCAGGCCGATGCAGCCGCCTACGCGGCCGACGCCGCGCGCATGCCCACCCTGGACGCCCAGGCCGGCGTGACTCGCGAGCGCCTGCCCAAGGTGCAAGACCCGCAAGGCATTGGTGGCCTGTACGCCACCGTGCGCCAGGCCGACCTGTCGTTCAACTACAGTTTCGACCTGTGGGGCGGCCAGCGTGACGCCTGGGAGGCCGCCCTGGGCCAGGCCCGTGCCGCCGAAGTGGACCGCCAGGCCGCGGCCCTGACCCTGGCCGCCGATGTCGCCCGTGCCTATAGCAACCTGGGCCAGGCCTACATCATGTACGACCTGGCACAGGACGACCTCAAGCGCACCCAGCAGATGCTCGAGCTGGGCCAGCGCCGCCTGACCGCCGGCATCGACAGCGACTACCAGTTCCAGCAAACCGAAAGCCTGGCCGCCAGCTCCCAGGCGTCGGCCGAAGACGCCAGCAAGCGCCTGCAGAGCGCCAGGATCGCCTTGGCGGTGCTGTTGGGCAAAGGCCCGGATCGTGCCAACGAAATTGCCCGGCCCAAGGTGTTGCAACCGGCCGCGGTGGCCTTGCCTTCCGTGCTGCCCGCCGAACTGCTGGGCCGGCGCCCCGACCTGGTGGCTGCCCGCTGGCGCGTGGAGGCCGCGAGCAAGGACGTTGCCGCGAGCAAGACGCGTTTCTACCCCAACCTCAACCTGAGCGCCGCCGCCGGTACCCAGTCGCTGTTGGGTGATGCCCTTTTCGGCAGCGCCAGCAAGTTCTTCAACATCGCCCCCACCGTGTCGCTGCCGATCTTCGACGGTGGCCGCCTGCGCGCCAGCCTCGACGCCACGGACGCCGACTACGACCTGGCCGTGGCGCAGTACAACAAGAGCCTGGTGAAGGCCCTTGGCGATGTCAGCGACGCGGTCAACCAGTTGCACGCCATCGACCTGCAGATCAAGGCCCAGGCGCGCGCGGCCAGCATTGCCAAGCAGTCCTTCGACACCGGCACCCTGCGTTACGGCTCGGGTATCGGCAACTACGTGGACGTGCTGACCATCGAGCAGCAATTGCTGCAGGCACAACGACAACTGGCCAGCCTCAACGCCGAACAGATCGACCTGTCGATCCAGTTGATGCAAGCCCTGGGCGGCGGTTATCAGGGCGAAGACGTTGCCCAGGCCGCTACCACTCCCGCACACGCAACACAGACTGAATAAGCTAGGTATCTGTCATGGCTACTGCCTCCGCTACAAATGCACCGGACAAGGCTCCGCAATCGGACACCCCCAACGCCGGCAACCCGCGCAAGCGCAAAATACTGCTGTTCCTTCTGTTGCTGCTGGTGATCCTGGGTGGCCTCGGCGTATGGGGCTGGTACGAAATGTACGGCCGCTGGAATGAAAGCACCGATGACGCCTATGTGAACGGCAACGTGGTGGAAATCACTCCGCTGGTCACGGGTACCGTCACCAGCATCGGCGCCGATGACGGCGACCTGGTACACGCCGGGCAAGTGCTGCTGGAGTTCGACCCGGCCGACGCCAAGGTCAACCTGCAAAGTGCCCAGGCCAACCTGGCCAAGGCCGTGCGCCAGGTGCGCGGCCTGTACAGCAATGTCGACGGCGCCAAGGCGCAGTTGCTGTCGCGCCAGACCGACCTGAAGAAGGCCCAGGACAACTACGACCGTCGTCGTACCCTGGCTGCCGGTGGGGCGATTTCCCAGGAAGAGCTGTCCCACGCCCGTGACGACCTGAACGCGGCCCAGGCAGCGGTCGCCAACGCGCAGCAGGGCCTGAAGAGCAATACCGCGCTGGTGGATGACACCACTGTGGCCACCCACCCGGAAGTGATGGCTGCCGCGGCGCAATTGCGCCAGGCCTACCTGGCCAATGCCCGTACCACGCTGATCGCGCCGGTGACCGGCTACGTGGCCAAGCGTACCGTGCAACTGGGCCAGCGTATCCAGCCGGGTACCGCGACCATGGCGGTCATTCCCCTGGACCAGGTGTGGGTAGACGCCAACTTCAAGGAAACCCAGCTGAGCAAGATGCGCATCGGCCAACCGGTGGACATCACCGCCGACCTGTACGGCAGCGATGTCAAGTTCAGCGGCACCGTGGACAGCCTCGGCGCCGGCACCGGCAGCGCCTTTGCGTTGCTCCCTGCGCAGAACGCCACCGGTAACTGGATCAAGATCGTTCAGCGGGTACCCGTCCGTATCCATCTGAACCCGGATGAGCTGAGCAAGCACCCGCTGCGTATCGGCCTGTCCACCGTGGTCGACGTCAACCTGCACGACCAGAGCGGCCCGGTACTGGCCCAGCAGCCGCCGCAAAAAGCGTCGTTCAGCACTCAGGTCTACGACCGCCAACTGGGTGAAGCCGACGACATGATCAACCGCCTGATCCACGACAACAGCGTTGGCGCCGGCAACACTGCCCAACGTTGATTCGCCAATCCGCAGGCCCGGTGCGCACGCGCCGGGCCTGATCGACTTCTTTTCCGGGGATTTGCGATGAGCAACGCTTCCTTCAAGCCGCCCAGCCTGCTGCTCAGCACCATCGGCCTGTCGCTGGCGACTTTCATGCAGGTGCTCGACACCACCATTGCCAACGTGGCATTGCCGACCATTTCCGGCAACCTGGGCGTCAGCTCCGAGCAGGGCACCTGGGTCATCACCTCGTTTGCGGTGAGTAACGCCATCGCCTTGCCGCTGACCGGCTGGCTGAGCCGACGGTTCGGCGAGGTGAAGCTGTTCCTGTGGGCTACCATCCTGTTCGTGCTGGCGTCGTTCCTGTGCGGTATTTCCACCTCGATGCCCGAACTGGTCGGCTTCCGCGTGCTCCAGGGCGTGGTGGCAGGGCCCCTGTACCCCATGACCCAGACACTGCTGATCGCGGTCTACCCCCCGGCGAAAAGGGGGATGGCACTGGCACTGCTGGCCATGGTGACGGTGGTGGCGCCCATTGCCGGACCGATCCTGGGTGGCTGGATCACGGACAGTTACAGCTGGCCGTGGATCTTCTTCATCAACGTGCCCATCGGTATCTTCGCCTGCCTGGTGGTGCGCCAGCAGTTGGCGGCGCGGCCGGTGGTCACCAGTCGCCAGCCCATGGACTACGTGGGCCTGATTGCCTTGATCATCGGGGTCGGGGCCTTGCAGATCGTGCTCGACAAGGGCAACGACGCTGACTGGTTCGAGTCCAACTTCATTGTTATCGGCGCAGTGATATCGGCCATTGCCCTGGCGTTCTTCGTGATCTGGGAGCTGACCGACGAGCACCCGGTGGTGAACCTGAAGCTGTTCAAGTACCGCAACTTCCGTTTCGGCACCATTGTGCTGATATTGGGTTATTCCGGGTTCTTCGGCATCAACCTGATCCTGCCCCAGTGGTTGCAGACGCAGTTGGGCTACACCGCCACCTGGGCGGGCCTGGCGGTGGCGCCGCTGGGCATATTGCCGGTGCTGATGTCGCCGTTCGTGGGCAAATACGCCACCCGGTTCGACCTGCGGATTCTGGCGGGGCTGGCGTTCCTGGCCATCGGCACCAGTTGCTTCATGCGGGCGGGCTTTACCAATGAGGTGGACTTCAACCACGTGGCGCTGGTGCAGATGTTCATGGGTATCGGGGTGGCGCTGTTCTTCATGCCGACCTTGACCATCCTGCTCTCGGACCTGCCGCCCGCGCAGATCGCCGACGGTTCGGGCCTGGCGACCTTCCTGCGGACCCTGGGCGGCAGCTTCGCCGCCTCGCTGACCACCTGGATCTGGATTCGCCGGGCGGACCAGCACCATGCCTACCTGACGGAAAGCATCACGCCGTACGACCCGGCGACCCAGCATGCGATTCAGCAGATGGGCGGGGCGGGGCTCAAGACCTATCAGCAGTTGGATGGGATTGTCGAGGCGCAGGCCTACATGCTGTCCACCGTGGATTACTTCACGCTGCTGGGCTGGATGTTCATGGGGTTGATTCTGATCGTCTGGCTGGCCAAGCCGCCGTTCAGCGCCAAGGCCGGGCCGGAGGCCGCGGGCCACTGATCGGTGGTGCGGCGTTCCCCCGCTTCGCCCGGTCCCACAGGGTTCTTGCTGACCTGGTGAGACCGAGCGAAGCTCGGGAAAAAGGCGACGCGGTCTAGAAGGGGAACGCCGCCAGGGACATCCCTTGCTCATCCACCTGCAACGCCCACCCATCCTTGTCCCAATCCCCCAGTACAATCCGCCGCGCCGGCGCATCGCCTGCGTGGAGCTTGTGGATGGCGGGCCGGTGGGTGTGGCCGTGGATCAAGGTGGTGACCTTGTGCTCGGCCATCACCCGCGGCACTTCCTCGGGCGTGACGTCGACGATATCGTTGGCCTTCATGCGGGTTTGCGCGCGGCTCTCACTGCGCAGCTTGCGTGCCAGCCTGTGGCGGGTGCGCAAGGGCAGGTGGCGCAGGATGAACAGCGTCAGCGGGTTGCGCAGGATGCGGCGCATGCGCATGTAGCCTTCGTCGCGGGTGCACAGGCTGTCGCCGTGCATCAACAATACCGGCTCGCCGTAGAAGTCCACCACGCTGGGGTCGCGCAGCAGCGTCGCGCCCGCCAGCTTGCAGAAGTGCCGGCCAAGCAGGAAGTCGCGGTTACCGTGCATCAGAAAGATCTTCGTGCCACTGTCGCTCAGGGCGCGCAGGGCCTCGCCGATCGAAAGCTGGTAGGGGGTCATGCCATCGTCGCCGATCCAGGCTTCGAAAAAGTCCCCCAGAATATAAAGAGCGCTCGCCGAGCGCGCGCGCCCGGCGAGAAACTCCAGGAACGCCCGGGTGATGTCCGGACGTTCTTCCTGCAAGTGCAGATCAGAGATCAGCAGAATCACTCAATGATCTCGGCTTTCTCGATGACCACGTCTTCTACCGGTACGTCCTGGTGGCCCGACTTGGAGCCAGTGGCCACGCCCTTGATCTTGTCGACCACGTCGTTGCCTTCGACCACTTCACCGAACACGGCATAGCCCCAGCCCTGAACGGTCGGTGCGCTGTGGTTCAGGAAGGTGTTGTCGGCGACGTTGATGAAGAACTGCGCCGAAGCCGAATGCGGCTCCATGGTACGGGCCATGGCGACGGTGTACTTGGTGTTGGAAAGACCGTTGTTGGCTTCGTTCTGGATGCTTGGGCGCTTGTCTTTCTTTTCCTTCATACCTGGCTCGAAACCGCCGCCCTGGATCATGAAGTTGCTGATGACGCGGTGGAACACGGTGTTGGCGTAGTGGCCAGCGTTGACGTATTCGATGAAGTTGGCCACGGTTTTCGGAGCCTTGTCAGCGTTCAGCTGCAGCACGATGTCGCCGAAGTTGGTAATCAGTTTTACTTTGGACATTTCAGGATTCGCTCTTCTTTAGAGAATGTGGCGGGTCATTTATAACCCTGACGCGCAGTTTACAGGTCGCGATACGCATTTCGAGGCTGTTTTTTCGCAGACGGCCGGCGAAACCCGGCAGACTGGCCTGTCAGCGACTTGACAGCTTCGGCTATGATAAGCGCTTTGATTTAGTCGGCCTACCCATGGCCACAGGTACGTTTTCAAGGATCCTATGAGCAAGCCCACCGCCGATCACGCTCCCAATGCCGCAAACGCCAAAGGCGCGCCGGTAGTCCCGACCAATTTCCTGCGGCCGATCCTGCAGGCCGACCTGGACTCGGGCAAGCACGCCAGCATCGTCACCCGCTTCCCGCCGGAGCCCAACGGCTACCTGCACATCGGCCACGCCAAGTCGATCTGCGTGAACTTCGGCCTGGCCAAGGAGCTGGGCGGCGTGTGCCACCTGCGCTTCGACGACACCAACCCGGCCAAGGAAGACCAGGAGTACATCGACGCCATCGAGCGTGATGTCAAGTGGCTGGGTTTCGAATGGGCCGGCGAAGTGCGCTACGCCTCGCAGTATTTCGACCAGTTGCACGACTGGGCCGTGGACCTGATCAAGGCCGGCAAGGCCTATGTGTGCGACCTGACCCCGGAACAGGCCCGCGAATACCGTGGCAGCCTGACCGAGCCTGGCAAGAACAGCCCGTTCCGCGAGCGTTCGGTGGAAGAGAACCTGGACCTGTTCGCCCGCATGAAAGCTGGCGAGTTCCAGGACGGCGAGCGCGTGCTGCGCGCCAGGATCGACATGGCCTCGCCGAACATGAACCTGCGCGACCCGATCCTGTATCGCATCCGCCATGCCCACCACCACCAGACCGGTGACAAGTGGTGCATCTACCCCAACTACGACTTCACCCACGGCCAGTCCGACGCCATCGAAGGCATCACCCACTCCATCTGCACCCTGGAGTTCGAAGGCCATCGGCCGCTGTACGACTGGTTCCTGGACAACCTGCCGGTGCCCAGCCACCCGCGCCAGTACGAGTTCAGCCGCCTGAACCTGAGCTACACCGTGACCAGCAAGCGCAAGCTCAAGCAACTGGTGGACGAGCAGCACGTGCAGGGCTGGGACGACCCGCGCATGTCCACCCTGTCGGGCTTCCGCCGTCGTGGCTACACCGCCGCGTCCATTCGCAACTTCTGCGAAATGATCGGTACCAACCGCTCCGACGGCGTGGTGGACATGAACATGCTGGAATTCAGCATCCGTGACGACCTGGACCGCAACGCCCCGCGTGCCATGTGCGTGCTGCGCCCGCTGAAGGTGACGATCACCAACTACCCCGAAGGCCAGGAAGAAACCCTGGAGCTGCCACGCCACCCGAAGGAAGACATGGGTGTTCGCGTGCTGCCGTTCGCCCGTGAGATCTACATCGACCGCGACGACTTCATGGAAGAGCCGCCCAAGGGCTACAAGCGCCTGGAGCCAGCCGGTGAAGTGCGCCTGCGCGGCAGCTACGTGATCCGTGCCGACGAAGCCATCAAGGATGCCGACGGCAACATCGTCGAGCTGCTGTGCAGCTACGACCCCGACACCCTGGGCAAGAACCCCGAGGGCCGCAAGGTCAAGGGCGTGATCCACTGGGTGCCGGCCGCCGCCAGCGTCGAGTGCGAGGTGCGTCTGTATGACCGCCTGTTCCGCTCCCCGAGCCCGGAAAAGGCCGAGGAAGGCGCCAGCTTCCTGGACAACATCAACCCTGATTCGCTGCAAGTGCTGACCGGTTGTCGTGCCGAGCCTTCGTTGGGCAACGCACAGCCGGAAGACCGCTTCCAGTTCGAGCGCGAAGGCTACTTCTGCGCCGACCTGAAAGACACCCAGCCTGGTCGTCCGGTATTCAACCGTACCGTCACCCTGCGCGACTCGTGGGGCAGCTAAGGAATCATCGTGCTAACGATCTACAACACGCTCACCAAGAGCAAGGAAGTCTTCAAGCCGCTGGACGGCAACAAGGTGCGGATGTACGTGTGCGGCATGACCGTGTACGACTTCTGCCACATTGGCCATGGCCGCAGCATGATCGCCTTCGACCTGGTGACCCGCTGGCTGCGCCATAGCGGCTACGACCTGACCTATGTGCGCAACATCACCGACATCGACGACAAGATCATCAACCGCGCGCGGGACAACGGCGAAAGCTTCGACGCCCTGACCGCGCGCATGATCGACGCGATGCACGAGGATGAAGCGCGCCTGAACATCCTCAAGCCGGACCTGGAACCGCGTGCCACCGACCACATCGCCGGCATGCATGCGATGATCCAGACCCTGATCGACAAGGGTTTCGCCTACGCCCCGGGCAACGGCGACGTGTACTACCGCGTCGGCAAGTTCGTGGGCTACGGCAAGCTGTCACGCAAGAAGATCGAAGACCTGCGCATCGGTGCCCGCATCGAAGTGGACGAAGCCAAGCAGGACCCGCTCGACTTCGTGCTGTGGAAGGGCGTCAAGCCCGGCGAGCCGAGCTGGGAATCGCCATGGGGCCCGGGCCGGCCGGGCTGGCACATCGAGTGCTCGGTGATGTCGACCTGCTGCCTGGGCGACACCTTCGACATCCACGGCGGTGGCAACGACCTGGAGTTCCCGCACCACGAGAACGAGATCGCCCAGAGCGAGGCCGCCACCGGCCAGCAATACGCCAATGCCTGGATGCACTGCGGCATGATCCGCATCAATGGTGAGAAGATGTCCAAGTCCCTGGGCAACTACTTCACCATTCGCGACGTGCTGGCCAAGTATCACCCGGAGGTGGTGCGCTACCTGCTGGTGTCCAGCCACTACCGCAGTTCCATCAACTACTCCGAGGACAGCCTGCGCGAGTCCAAGGGTGCGCTGGAACGCTTCTACCACGCGCTCAAGGGCTTGCCGGCCGTGGCCGCCGCCGGTGGCGAGGATTACGTTCAGCGTTTCACCGACGCCATGAACGACGACTTCGCCACCCCGGAAGCCTGTGCAGTGCTGTTCGACCTGGTGCGCGAAATCAACCGCCTGCGTGACAGCGATGTCGATGCGGCGGCTGGCTTGGCGGCGCGCCTGCGTGAGCTGGGCGGGTTGCTGGGGGTGCTGCAACTGGAAGCGGATGACTTCCTGCGCGCCGGTGCCGAAGGCAAGGTTGACGCGGCTGAAGTCGAAGCCCTGATTGCCGCGCGCCTGGCGGCGCGGGCGAACAAGGACTGGGCCGAGTCGGACCGCATCCGTGACCAGATCACCGCCATGGGCGTGGTGCTGGAGGACGGCAAGGGTGCCACCACCTGGCGCCTGGCGGACTGACCACCGCAGGTTGAAAAAAAAAGGGGTGGTGCCGTTGGCACCGCCCCTTTTTTTGCCCTGATGCACAGCCCCGTGGCGGCGGCCCCAGCCCATCAAGCGTAATGCCGGCCTTCCAGCGCCGTCAGTTCCATCAGCAACTGCCGTTCGCTGCTGTGCCATTGGGTTTCCAATTGCTTGAACTGGTCGCCCAACTGCTCGATCGACTCCCCAGGCGAATCCTCGGTCAACTTCAGCACCCGCGCCTCGTACTCCACTTTGAGCGCCGCGAAACGCTCCGGGTAAGTGTCACGCAGGTAGGCCTGCCAGAAGTCGCGGTCCGCCGCATACTGCAGGAAGGCGTCACCCTGTTCCCCTCGTTGCACATGGCGCCGGGCATCATCCAGTTCACCGGGGCGCAGGTCCGCGGTGCCTTCGTACAGCATGCGCCCGGGTGGCAGGGGCAGGTTCAATTCCCGGGCCAGGCGCAGGCGGTACGCCAGGCGTACTTCGGCCTGGTCACGCGCCCCGGCCTGTTCGACGGCAAAACGGTCCAGTTCCTGGGAGCGGTACAACTGGCGTACCAGGCGGTCAAGCACTTGCCCTCGCTGGTCGGCTTCGATACCCGCCAGGGACTGGCGCGTGAACACCTGGATTTCCATCTGGTTGAACGCCAGCCTGATACCGTCCGGGCAGGTGGAGTGGTCCAGTAGCAGCTGCAGGGGTTCTTCGGCCATGCCGTTGAGCAGCAGGCGCAGTTCGGTGTCGGCCGCGGCGGCCTGCAGCACGGTCCAGACCCGCTGGTTCAGTTCGGCGCGGGTGGCCAGCCGGCGGAAATCGGCGGTCTGGCGCAGCCGGTCGATCATGTTGAGCAAGTGCCCGGCGTCTGCGCCGGTGGCTATCTGTTCCCAGGTCTGGCGCCGGCCGGCCTCAGCTTCGACATCGCCGGCCAGCCACGGCTCGACGGTGGCCACCTGGGCGCTGGCTTCCACGTCCAAGCCAGGGCTGTGCGGCGTGTGCGCGCTCCCCTCGGAATCGGAGCTGTGTGCATCGCTTTGTGACAGCTCCAGAATGTCCTCGGGCAAATCCATGTCGAAGCCGTACGGCCGGTAGTAGGACTCCGAAATGTGTGCCCTGCGCATGGTCTCGTGGGTCAGGGGGTTGTTGCGCAGCTCAATGACCGTATGGCCTGTGTCGCGGCGATGGTTGGCCAGTATGTGCTCCGGCAGTTCGGTCAAGCCGTTGTTTTCCAGCCCGAGGCGCTCTAGGTGGTCGGGAATCAGGTCGCCCAGCCACTCAGGCCACTGGCGGAGACCGGTATTGTCCAGGCTCAACCACGCCATGTTGCGGGCGGCAAGGCCGCGGGCATGGGTGATGGTGCCCAGGGTGTTGCCATTCAGTACCAGCGACTCAAGCGAAGGCAGCCCAGCGAAGAAGTCGAGGGCTGCCTGGTCTATGGTCAAGCCTTGGTTCACCAGGCTCACCGCCCGCAGGTCGGTCATGTTCTGCAGTGCGGTCGGCAGCTCGGTCATGGCGCTGATGTGGTCGGTGAAGATCAGGTTGCGCAGGCGCGGGAAGCGTTGCAGCAGGCTATTGATCTGAGCGGCCGTGGCGTCGGTGCGGGTGACCGTCAGGTGGTGGATGTTCTCGTAGAAACGGTCGGGCAGGGTGCCGGGGAAGTCGGCAAGGGCGCCGCCTTCCAGCGCGAGGAATGGCCGCGCGCCTTCGACACTGTAGGTCTGCCAATACTCGTTGATTGCCTCGGCGGTCCGTTGGCGCAACGCCCGGCGCGGCGCATCCACGGTGCTGGAGGACGACGAGGTCGCGAGCCAGTCGTCCACCGCCTGGCGCAGTGCGCGGCTTTCGCGTACCAGCCCTTGCAGCTCATCTTCGGGCAAGTCGGCGTCGAAGATGAAGCGGCTGTCTGAGCGCTCGCTCATGCGCAGGGTAATCATGGTTTCGCGGGGCAATGGGTTGTCGCGCACGATCAGGCGAGTCTGGCGCGGGCTACCCGCCGGGTTGGCGAGGATGTGGGCTGGCAGTTCACTGAGGTGGTTGCCGCGTACGGACAATTGTGTGGTGTGCTCCAGTACCTCGGTGTTGAACCAGTCGGGCCTGAAGACGCTCCATTGGTCCGCGGTATGGTCCATGCCCAGGTACTCCAGCTCCAGCCCGCTGATGTCCAGCGGGGCGTAGAACGGGTTGCCGCTCAAGTCCAGCCGGCGTAACCGCGGCAGGCGCCGTATCGTGGCCAGGGTCGACTCCTGCATGGCAATGCGCAGGTTCCTGAGGCTCAGTTCGGTGAGCTCGGGGTATTGCTCGGCAATCAGGCCGGGCCAGTCGCGGAACCAGGCGAAGGCCGGCGACGCCGCGCCTTCGATCGACAATGCGGTCACTGCCGGAAAGCGTTGCAGCAACCCCTGCGCGGCCGTGCGTTCGGCCTGGATCGCCAGGTCCAGCTGGTTGGGAATGAAGAGGTCGCTGATCCACGGTGACGCCAGGGTGTTCAAGCGCAGGTCTCGCACACTCAGGCGCTCCACGCGTTCCAGCAGAAACGAGGGCAGCCGGGGAGGGAAGTCGGCCAGGTAAACCGCGTCCAGCCGGAGTTCGTGGCTGCCCCGGCCGGTTTCCGGCAGGGCGCCGTGTCGCCAGCAGTGCCACAGCGCGTCGCCGATGCGTTGTCGGCTACCGGCGCGCGCCGGGTCCATCGACGGAATCGCGGCAGACTCCATCACCCATTCGTCCAGCGCCGCGCGCAGGTGCTGCTGTTCATCCAGCAGCCGGTTGAGGCGGGCGTCGATGGCTTCGCGGTTGAGCCCGGCCGCGTACAGCTCCTCCAGCAGGGTACGAGCGTGGGCATCGAGGGGCGACTCCAGCTCCAGAATGCGGATCTTGTCCAGCAAGCTGTCCTCGGTGATGATTCGCCCGGGGCGCGCCGGGCCGCGCAAGGCCATGCCTGGCCGGCCTTCCGCCAGTGCCATGGGCGACTTGGCCCCCGGTTTGTCGGCGGCCATGTTCAACAGCTCGCGGACTTTGTACCGGGGCAGCAACGGGGCATCGCGCACGGTTTGTTGCAGGGCCTGTTGCTGGTTGACGCCGGGAAAGCCCAGTTCGGCGCGTTGGGCATCCGGCAAGGCATGCAGCACGGCGCCATATATGTCATCCCGGCCATGCAGGTGGCGATTGTCGCTGTCGCGCGTTTCGTAGCGGTCGGTATCCTTTATCAGCACTTTGTCGACGCGGGCCTGGTCCGTGCCCACCTGGTCCAGGAGCGGGCCGTGGAAGGCGCCGTCGCGCACACGAATGCGTACCTCCTTCGACCAGCCCGGCAGTGCCTCGATACTGTGCAGCTTGACCACCTCGGTATCCGGGTTGGGGCCAGTCTCCAGGTAAAGGCCTTCATAGGCGCGGTTCAGGCGCAGCGTCTCCAGGAAAAAGCGGGCTTCGCCAGACACGCGTTCTGGTGGCGTCCCGTCGGCCAGCAGGCGCGTGCGTTCTCGCGGGGTGACCTGCGCGGCCAGCTCATCGGCTACCGCGCGGGGCAAGCCTTCGAACTGTTGCTGGAGCCGCGCGGCCACAGCATCGTCGCTGGTTTGCAGCGCCTGATAGCGCTGTTCGAACAGCCGGGTGCGATGGCGGCGGGCTTGCTCGGCCAGCCGTTGACGAAGTTCGCGAGTGCGCGCCGTCGTGCTCAGTTGGCCGGCACTGACGTTCTCCTGCAGCAGGGCCTTGACCTCGGCTTCATCGAGTTGCTCAAGCACCACGTCAAGGGCGATGGTGCCTTCGACGACCCTGACGGGCGGACGGCTACCGGGCGGGGTACCGAAGGTGCGCAAGGGGGTGCCCTGGGTGTCCACCCATTCCAGCAGGCGCCCGTCAGGCCAGCCCGGCGCTTCGCTCAGGAGCTGTAGTTGCAGTGCGTCATCGGTCACGGTGAAACCGGATTCCAGCTGGTGTATGAAAGTGTCCAACTGCTGGTCCAGGCGAAAGCGCTGCAAGGTGTCATCGAACAGCGGCGGAGGTCGTTCCCCTTCGGCGAGTGAGCGGCGCAGCACGGCTTCATGGGTATCGCTGGCACGCAGGATACGGCTGCCGGCCTCGTCGCTGATGCCGTCTGTCATAGGGCCCAGGCGGCGGAACAGTTCATGGCCTTCCCAGTCCTGGGGGCGGTCGAGTTCGTGCAGCCATGCGCCCTTGCCGTTGTGGCGCAGGAGTGGCTCGTAGGCGCCCGGTCGGTCGGGGTGTGCCAGCCGGTAAGGTCCTTGCCTGACGCTGTAGGTGCGTCCGTCCTTGGGTAGCCAGAGTTTGCCGGCATATTCATACAGCCCCAGTTCATTGGGCTTCAGCGCCGCAGGCAGCACGACGTCGTGATGGAAGGGCGCAAGATCCGGCTTCCACAACCGCCTGGTGCCGTCAGGCAGGGTCACGGGGCGCATGGCCTTCACCGGCTCGGGCACGCTCACCCCGGGCACGTCGGCGGCCAGCCCAGCGCCGCCCGCGGCCATCAGGGCGATCATCGCCAGGTTGTCCACCACGCCCATCAGGTAGCCGAAGGCGCTGTCCTGATCGCCCTTGACCAGTGCGTCGAAGCCTTCATAGGTGCTGTAGCACAACTGCGCGGCGGTCACCGCGAGCATGATCTCGCCCACGCCGGGTACCACGAAGGCCGCGACGTTCAGGGCGTCGAAAAACTTGTCTTCGAAATACTGCAGCCTGGCGTCGCGGGTTTTCTGGTCTTCGTCGGCGGTGGGTACCAGGTGAAAACGGGCATCGTCCTTGAGCGTGGCCACCTTGCGGTCGTGCAGCGCTTCCAGCCAATAGGTGTCGAAGGGCGTGGTGCTCAAGTGGATGGCGGCGTCCTTGTTCAGCTTGACCTCGTACCAACCTCGGGTGCTGTTCCACACTTTGGGGTAAAGGGTTTGCCGCAGCCGGGTAAACAGGCGGTTGCGCTCACGCGCCGGAACGAGGGTGGCGAAGAAGCGTTGGTAAGCCGGTTCGATCAGACGGTCGCGCAGGGCCTGCATGAAGGCCAGCCGGGAAGGGTAGCATTTGAGTGGGGCCACGGGGTCGTCGGGGATGTAGGCGATGATGCGCTCAAGGCCGTCTGAATAACGCCGTGTGTCGTGGATCAGCGTCACCCCTGTCAATGGCGTGTCGAACACGCTGAGGTGACTGAACGCGGTGTAGGGGGAACTGGCCGTCAGGCGCGTCAATTGCCGATGCATATCAGCGTCGATGTCGCCCTTGAGCAGGGCCACGTGGGCGTGCACGTGCAGCGTTGCGCGCTCCAGCAATTTGACCCGCGCGGCCACCTCGGCCCGGCCTGTACCGGCGGCGTCGCCGGGGCGCTGCAGCCACTGCAGCAGCAGCTCGATGTGGTCCTGGTACTGTCGGCCCAAGTCCATCTCGCGGCACAGGCTGGCGAATTCATGCGGCTCGATGCTCAGGCGTTTGCCTCGGATGGCCAGCACCTCCAGTGGGTAGTCTTCATACAGCCCGGCGCGGATGGCGTCGTCGTCCATGCCGCCGGCTGCCGCGTCCACGGCTTCAAAGTTTTGCATCGCGGCCTGCAAGAGCGTGCTGATCGCGGCTTTGCGGGCGTTCTGCAACTGCACCATCGGGTCTTTGGAAGCGCCAGCGAACGAGTTGTCGACCACGGCGTGGCGGGCGTGGAAGAGGTACGTGCCGGTGGTGTCGAGTTTCAGGCCGAAGCGTTTTTCCAGTTCGGCTTCCAGTCGGGGGCGGGCGAAGGCTTCGGGCGATGGCAGCAGGTCGAATATTTCGTTTACCTCGCGCAGGCTGATCCGATAATCGGTGTAGCTGACGGCGAGTTGTTCGACCACCTCGGGCATGTCCTTGCGACCCTTCACGTACCAGGCGGGGCTCGAAGCCCCCGCTGTCCGCATCCGGGCATGGGTGTCGCTACCGGCGTGGAGCAGCCAGGTGGGAACAGCATTTTTCACGATGTCGTAATGGACGGCAGTGGGGTTGGCCGTGGGGGCAGGTGCTGGCGCGGTCATGACAAAGTCCTTTTGTCCGTTGAGGGGCGCTCAGTTTAAGAGGGCGGTCGCAGGGAAACGGTATCAATGTCTATGTACATGCGCGCAGGCTCAGCGCTCTGTCTTGCAGGCGCGCAGGCGCTTGTACAGGGTGTTGCGACTGACCCCCAGCCGGCGCGCCAGCTGCGAAATATTGCCGTCGCTGTCACGCAGCAACTCTCCCAGGTCGTGCCGGGATGACGGCTCTATCAGGGCGGCAGGCAGTGCCTGCAGTTCCTCGAGAAACGCTTGCGGCAAGTCGCCGACATCAATGGCAAGCGAGTTTACGGTCACATGGATTACGGCAGAAAGACCCTTCCCTGGGCTGGCGTTTCACCGATGCCTGGTTCTCCATGGCCGGGGGCGGTGACAAGGGCTTGCCCAACGGTCTGCCGGTGGACGAGTGGGGGATCCGCGTGCAGGACTGCCACCCTGTGCAATGGACGCCTACCGGCACCAACGTGCCCGACTACCCGCGCCTGGCCCAGCTGTGGTGGAGCCATATCGCCGAGGTTGCCAGTGGCGAGAAAACCCCACAAGAGGCGCTGGATGGCCTGGCCAAGGACCAGGATGCGGTGATGAGCCGGCTTGAGCGCTCCAACGCGCAGAAAAAAGAATGCGCGCCGATCATGAACCCCGAGCGTGACGCACAGTACTGGTTCGATCAGCCGGGCGCGCCGAAACCGAAGCTGGCCAACGAGAAGCCTCAGGGTGAAACCGTGAGCTATGCCCAGTTGCTCAAGTCCTGGGAGGCGGCGCGCAAGTAACCGATGGCCCACATGAAAACGCCGCAGCCCCGGGTTCAGGGCTGCGGCGTTTTTTCGGGCCGGGGTGTCACTCAGGCATGCAGCGTTTCGCAGGCATACAGGGTGTTTTCCAGCAGGCAGGCGCGGGTCATGGGGCCGACGCCACCCGGTACCGGAGTAATCCAGCCGGCGCGGGGCAGGGCGGTGTCGTACACCACGTCGCCCACCAGCTTGCCATCGGCCTGGCGGTTGATGCCCACGTCGATCACGATGGCGCCTTCCTTGATCCACTCACCCTTGACCAGCCCGGGCTTGCCGGCGGCCACCACCACCAGGTCGGCGCGGCCGACGTGGCCGGCCAGGTCCTGGGTGAAACGGTGAGTCACCGTCACGGTGCAGCCGGCCAGCAGCAGTTCCATGGCCATCGGGCGGCCGACGATGTTGGAGGCGCCCACCACCACGGCGTTCATGCCGTAGAGGTCCTGGCCGGTGCTTTCCAGCAGGGTCATGATGCCCTTGGGGGTGCAGGGGCGCAGCAGCGGAATCCGTTGTGCCAGGCGGCCGACGTTATAGGGGTGGAAGCCGTCCACGTCCTTGTCCGGGCGGATGCGTTCGAGCAGCCTGGAGGCGTCCAGGTGCTCCGGCAGGGGCAGTTGCAGCAGGATGCCGTCGATGTTCGAATCATCGTTCAGACGGTCGATCAGGCTTTCCAGCTCGTGCTGGGTGGTCTGGGCAGGAAGGTCGAAGGCTTGGGACAGAAAGCCTACCTCTTCACAGTCTTTACGCTTGTGCGAGACATAAACCTGGGAGGCAGGATCGCTGCCGACCAGGATCACGGCGAGGCCGGGGGTGCGAAGGCCTTGCTGGCGGCGCTCGGTGACCCGTTGGGCGATCTGCTGGCGCAGGCTAGCGGCGATCGCCTTGCCGTCGATTAGTTGTGCAGTCATGACGCGTGATTAACCATCGAGAGGGAAGAAAAGGTGCGGGTATTCTCGCATGCTATAGAAGCAGGGCAAAGGCGCTTGGTCCGACGATTCCGCTAACCCCTTAAAAAAAATGAATTTTTTCAAGAAAACAGTTGACGACCCTCCAGGGCGTCTATAACATTCGTCGCACTTGTCGGGCAGAGCCTAGCACTGGTGAAAAAGGTCAGGCAGAGTTAGTGGTTTAACTCAGCAGGACTGAAGCTTAAAATTTGTAGTCGTGACCGAGTGCAAATTAAATAAGCGCCCGTAGCTCAGCTGGATAGAGCATCCGCCTTCTAAGCGGATGGTCGCAGGTTCGAGTCCTGCCGGGTGCGCCATTAGGCAGCTTTGGCACAAGTAGCGCAATATGGTGGGCGTAGCTCAGTTGGTAGAGCACAGGATTGTGACTCCTGTTGTCGTGGGTTCGATCCCCATCGTCCACCCCATATTTCGAAAGGCGCCTGATGAAAGTCTGGCGCCTTTGCTTTAAAAGCTTCAAAAGCGGACGTGGTGAAATTGGTAGACACACTGGATTTAGGTTCCAGCGGCGCAAGCTGTAAGAGTTCGAGTCTCTTCGTCCGCACCATTCAAGCTGTATCGCCCCGTTTGCTGTTGGGGCACTGGTAACACCCGCGTTATGGTGGGCGTAGCTCAGTTGGTAGAGCACAGGATTGTGACTCCTGTTGTCGTGGGTTCGATCCCCATCGTCCACCCCATATCTCATGAAAAAGGCGCCTGATGCGAATCAGGCGCCTTTTTTGTTTTCCGGGTTTGGGTTTGGGGTGTTTTCGAGACCGAGCGCCGCCCGGGCGGCGCTCGGTCTCTAAGGGCGCCAGAAATCCCAAGCCATGCACCCAGTCCCCCCATCACCCACAAAAAAGGTTCTTCACGTAATCCCGGGAAGGTTGTGGCACCACCACAGATCCGCAGTGAGCAAACAGAGCGGACCAGGTAATGCCCCAGGCATAACTGGCCCGAAACAGATGTGGGACCGGGCTTGCCCGGGAAGCGCCGCGCGGGCGGCGCTCGATTTCAAGGGCGCAAGAAACACCAAGACAGGTATTTGGTGGCCTTCATGCGGTTGCAGGCGGGCCGATAGAATGTCCGTCGGAGCTCCTTGCTGGGGATTGCAGCAGGGCTACGAGGCGCCAAGCGATGTTGTTGTGTTGCTGTTGAGATCGAGCGCCGCCCGCGCGGCGCTTCCCGGGCAAGCCCGGTCCCACATCTGTTTCGGGCCAGTTATGCCAGTGAGATCACTTGGTCCGCCCTGTTTGTTCACTACAGATTTTTGCAGGGAGAACCAACTTTTCCAGCAATCCGTGAAGAACCCACAAAAAAAGCCCGCCTCTCACAAGGCGGGCTTCTTCATTTCCATCATCGACTCAGCGATACCACCCGTGGTGATAACCCCCGCCACCATGCCCATGGTCAGGGAAGATAATGCACCCGGAGGTGCTCAGGATGGCCAGGGCGGCCACGGCAGCCACAGTCAGTTTGGTCAGTTTGTTGATCACGGTTGTCTCCTGGTGTCGGGGGTAATGCACCCGTACTGATGAATCAGACACCGAAAATTTGTAACTGTTTGTCTACGAACGTAAATATTTCGAAAAGATACGTCAGCCAATGTCAATCGGTTGAACCTTGCGCGTGTGCCGCCCGTCGCGGGCGAAAAGGCCCGTCGGCGACCCTGCAAGCCTCTGCCAAGCCCTTTGTGGCCGGGCTTTGGCGGTGGTTGTGCAACTCCTTTTTCCAAGCTGTCTTGCACAGGGTGACTTCTTGTGTTCGACCCTCTAGAATGCATGCCCTTGATTGGGGTCGGAAATGGCCGGCTAACGTCTGTGCAACGAGGAAAATCCATGCAAGTTTCTGTTGAAAACACTTCCGCTCTCGAGCGCCGCATGACCATCGGCGTGCCTGCCGAGCGCATCGAGACCGAAGTCAACAAGCGTCTGCAACAGACTGCCCGTCGCGCTAAGGTTCCAGGCTTCCGTCCTGGCAAAGTGCCGATGAGCGTGATTCGTCAGCGCTACGAAGATTCCGCACGTCAGGAAGCCCTGGGCGACCTGATCCAGGCGACTTTCTACGAAGCCGTGGTTGAGCAGAAGCTGAATCCAGCCGGTGCCCCGGCTGTCGAGCCTAAAGTGTTCGAAAAGGGCAAGGACCTGGAATACATCGCGACTTTCGAAGTATTCCCGGAGTTCGCCGTCGCAGGTTTCGAGTCCATCAACGTCGAGCGCCTGAGCGCCGAAGTGGCTGATGCCGACCTGGACAACATGCTGGAAGTGCTGCGCAAGCAGAACGTGCGTTTCGAAGCTGCCGACCGCGCCGCTGCGAACGAAGACCAGCTGAACATCGATTTCGTCGGCAAGGTCGACGGTGAAGTCTTCGCCGGTGGTTCGGCCCAGGGCACCCAGCTGGTGCTGGGTTCCGGCCGCATGATCCCGGGCTTCGAAGATGGCCTGGTTGGCGCCAAGGCCGGTGAAGAGCGCGTGCTGAACGTGACCTTCCCAGAGGACTACCAGAACCTGGACCTGGCCGGCAAGGCCGCCGAGTTCACCGTCAAGGTCAACAGCGTTTCCGCGCCGACCCTGCCTGAGCTGAACGAAGCGTTCTTCAATCAGTTCGGTATCAAGGAAACCGGTCTGGAAGGTTTCCGCGCCGAAGTTCGCAAGAACATGGAGCGCGAGCTGCGCCAGGCCATCAAGACCAAGGTGAAGAACCAGGTCATGGACGGTCTGCTGGCTGCCAACCCGATCGAAGTGCCAAAGGCTCTGCTGGAAAACGAAGTGAACCGCCTGCGCGTTCAAGCCGTTCAGCAGTTCGGTGGCAACATCAAGCCAGACCAACTGCCGGCCGAGCTGTTCGAAGAACAAGCCAAGCGCCGCGTTGTCCTGGGCCTGATCGTCGCCGAAGTGGTCAAGGCCAACGAGCTGAAGCCGGACGAAGCCCGCGTACGTGAGCTGATCCAGGAAATGGCCTCGGCCTACCAGGAGCCAGAGCAGGTCGTGGCGTGGTACTACAAGAACGACCAGCAACTGAACGAAGTGCGTTCGGTTGTGCTTGAAGAGCAAGTTGTGGATACTGTTCTGCAGAAAGCTAGTGTGACCGACAAAGCGGTCTCCTACGAAGAAGCGGTAAAGCCGGCTGAAGCTCCACAAGCCGACTGATCCCCTTCCAGCGTTGGAACACCACCATAAGCCAGCCTTCGCGCTGGCTTATGCGTATTCAAGACATGACTATTTGGGAGTGAGTGCGAGACATGTCCCGCAATTCTTATATTCAGCAGAGTTCTGACATCCAGGCCGCAGGCGGCCTGGTCCCGATGGTTGTCGAGCAATCGGCTCGTGGCGAACGCGCCTACGACATCTACTCGCGCCTTCTGAAGGAGCGGGTGATTTTCCTGATTGGCCCTGTGGAAGACTACATGGCCAACCTGGTATGCGCGCAGTTGCTGTTCCTTGAAGCGGAAAACCCGGACAAGGATATCCATCTCTACATCAACTCCCCAGGCGGTTCGGTGACAGCTGGCATGTCGATCTACGACACCATGCAGTTCATCAAGCCGGACGTGTCCACTACCTGCATCGGCCAAGCCTGCAGCATGGGTGCGTTCCTGCTTGCCGGTGGCGCCAAGGGCAAGCGTTTCTGCCTGCCGAACTCGCGGGTGATGATTCACCAGCCGTTGGGCGGTTTCCAGGGTCAGGCGTCGGATATCGACATTCATGCCCGTGAAATCCTGTCGATCCGTCAGCGCCTGAACGAACTGCTGGCCTTCCACACCGGCCAGACGCTGGAGCAGATCGAGCAGGACACCAACCGCGACAACTTCATGAGCGCCGAGCGTGCGGCCGAATACGGCCTGGTCGATTCGGTGATCAACAAGCGTCAGATGCCCGCGTAAGCAAGGCAAATGCCAGGTGGTTGGCACAACCGGCCACCTGTGGACTTGAAAAACCCCGCGATTGCCTTCATCTTGTGTGGCAAGCCTATCGGATTTGGATCGATCGAATGACTGACACCCGCAACGGCGAGGACAACGGCAAATTGCTCTATTGCTCCTTCTGTGGCAAAAGCCAGCATGAAGTGCGCAAATTGATTGCCGGCCCCTCGGTCTTTATCTGCGACGAGTGCGTCGACCTGTGCAACGACATCATCCGCGAGGAGGTGCAGGAAGCCCAGGCAGAAAGCAACGCGCATAAATTGCCTTCGCCTAGAGAAATCAGCGGCATCCTGGATCAGTACGTCATTGGTCAGGAGCGCGCGAAAAAGGTTCTGGCGGTAGCGGTGTACAACCACTACAAGCGCCTCAATCAACGTGACAAGAAGAACGACGACGTCGAGCTGGGCAAGAGCAACATCCTGCTCATCGGCCCGACCGGTTCGGGCAAGACGCTGCTGGCCGAGACACTGGCCCGCCTGCTCAACGTGCCGTTCACCATCGCTGACGCCACCACGCTTACCGAAGCGGGTTATGTCGGCGAGGACGTTGAAAACATTATTCAAAAGCTGTTGCAGAAGTGCGACTACGATGTCGAGAAGGCCCAGATGGGCATCGTCTACATCGACGAGATCGACAAGATCTCGCGCAAGTCCGACAACCCTTCCATCACTCGTGATGTCTCGGGCGAGGGCGTGCAGCAGGCATTGCTGAAGCTGATCGAGGGCACCGTTGCCTCGGTACCGCCGCAGGGCGGTCGCAAGCACCCTCAGCAGGAGTTCCTGCAGGTCGACACCCGTAACATCCTGTTCATCTGCGGTGGTGCGTTCTCGGGCCTCGAAAAGGTCATTCAGAACCGCTCCACGGCCGGCGGCATCGGTTTCAACGCCGAAGTGCGCAGCAAGCAGGAAGGCAAGAAAGTGGGCGAGTCCCTGCGTGAAGTCGAGCCTGACGACCTGGTCAAGTTCGGTCTGATCCCGGAATTCGTCGGCCGTCTGCCGGTGCTGGCAACCCTCGACGAGCTGGACGAAGCTGCGCTGATGCAGATTCTGACCGAGCCGAAGAACGCCCTCACCAAGCAATACGCCAAGCTGTTCGAAATGGAAGGCGTGGACCTGGAGTTTCGCACCGATGCGCTGAAGTCCGTGGCCCATCGCGCGCTGGAACGCAAGACCGGTGCCCGTGGCCTGCGTTCGATCCTCGAAGGTGTGCTGCTGGATACCATGTACGATATCCCTTCGCAGACTGACGTCAGTAAAGTGGTGATCGACGAAAGCGTTATCGAAGGCAAGTCCAAGCCACTGTTAATCTACGAAAACAGTGAGACACCGGCAAAGGCTGCGCCAGACGCATAAGTCGTACTGCGGCTAGAAACAGGAAGGGGCCTTCGGGCCCCTTTGCTTTTCCTGCGCCGCAGCGCTTGTTTTTTTTCGGGGCTGCCCCCACATTGACTACAAGCTCAATTCCATCTGTCTACGGCCCCAGGGCCGCTGTAGAGGCGAAATCATGAAGACAACCATCGAATTGCCTCTCCTGCCATTGCGTGATGTCGTTGTGTATCCGCACATGGTGATCCCGCTGTTCGTGGGGCGCGAGAAATCCATCGAAGCCCTCGAGGCCGCGATGACGGGCGAAAAGCAGATCCTGCTGCTGGCCCAGAAGAACCCAGCCGACGATGACCCAGGCGAAGACGCCCTGTACCGCGTCGGTACCGTCGCCACCGTGCTGCAACTGCTCAAGCTGCCCGATGGCACCGTCAAGGTGCTGGTCGAGGGCGAGCAGCGCGGCACCGTCGAGCGTTTCATGGAAGTCGACGGCCATTGCCGCGCTGAAGTGCAGCTGATCGACGAAGTCGACGCCCCGGACCGCGAGTCCGAAGTATTCGTGCGCAGCCTGCTGGCCCAATTTGAACAGTACGTTCAACTGGGCAAGAAAGTGCCTGCCGAAGTGCTGTCCTCCCTCAACAGCATCGATGAGCCCGGCCGCCTGGTGGACACCATGGCCGCGCACATGGCGCTGAAGATCGAGCAGAAGCAGGAAATCCTCGAAATCATCGACCTGTCAGCCCGGGTCGAACACGTATTGGCGCTGCTGGATGCCGAGATCGACCTGCTGCAGGTCGAGAAGCGCATCCGTGGCCGCGTGAAAAAGCAAATGGAGCGCAGTCAACGCGAGTACTACCTGAATGAGCAGATGAAGGCCATTCAGAAAGAACTCGGTGACAGCGACGAAGGCCACAACGAAGTCGAAGAGCTGAAAAAGCGCATCGAAGCCGCTGGCCTGCCCAAGGATGCGTACACCAAGGCCCAGGCCGAGCTGAACAAGCTCAAGCAGATGTCGCCGATGTCGGCCGAAGCCACCGTGGTGCGCTCCTACATCGACTGGCTGGTTCAGGTGCCGTGGAAGGCTCAGAGCAAGGTGCGGCTGGACCTGGCTCGTGCCGAGGATATCCTCGACGCCGACCACTACGGTCTGGAAGAGGTCAAGGAACGCATCCTCGAATACCTCGCCGTGCAAAAGCGCGTGAAGAAGATTCGTGGGCCGGTACTGTGCCTGGTAGGCCCGCCTGGCGTGGGTAAAACCTCGCTGGCCGAATCCATTGCCCACGCCACGAACCGCAAGTTCGTGCGCATGGCCCTGGGTGGCGTGCGTGATGAAGCAGAGATTCGTGGCCACCGCCGTACCTACATCGGCTCCATGCCGGGTCGCCTGATTCAGAAGATGACCAAGGTCGGCGTGCGCAACCCGCTGTTCCTGCTGGATGAAATCGACAAGATGGGTAGCGACATGCGCGGTGACCCCGCCTCGGCGCTGCTGGAAGTGCTCGACCCCGAGCAGAACCACAACTTCAACGACCACTACCTGGAAGTCGACTACGACCTCTCGGACGTGATGTTCCTCTGCACCTCCAACTCCATGAATATCCCGCCAGCCTTGCTGGACCGCATGGAAGTGATCCGCCTGCCGGGTTACACCGAGGACGAGAAGATCAACATCGCCACCAAGTACCTCACGCCCAAGCAGATCGCTGCCAACGGCCTGAAGAAAGGTGAGCTGGAAGTGGGCGTGGACGCCATCCGCGACATCATCCGCTACTACACCCGCGAAGCCGGTGTGCGGGGCCTGGAGCGCCAGATCGCCAAGGTCTGCCGCAAGGTGGTGAAGGAGCATGCCCGCGAGAAGCACTTCTCGGTGAAGGTGACCTCCGATTCGCTCGAGCACCTGTTGGGCGTGCGCAAGTTCCGCTACGGCCTGGCCGAGCAGCAGGACCAGATCGGCCAGGTGACCGGCCTCGCGTGGACCCAGGTGGGCGGCGAACTGCTGACCATCGAGGCCGCCGTGGTTCCTGGCAAGGGCCAGTTGATCAAGACCGGTTCGCTGGGCGACGTCATGGTCGAGTCCATCACCGCGGCCCTGACCGTGGTGCGCAGCCGTGCCAAGAGCCTGGGCATTCCCCTGGACTTCCACGAGAAGCGCGACACCCACATCCACATGCCCGAAGGTGCCACGCCCAAGGACGGCCCGAGTGCCGGCGTTGGCATGTGCACCGCCCTGGTATCGGCCTTGACGCAGATTCCGGTGCGAGCCGACGTGGCCATGACGGGCGAGATCACCCTGCGGGGGCAGGTGCTGGCCATTGGCGGTCTGAAGGAGAAATTGCTGGCTGCGCACCGTGGTGGAATCAAGACGGTGATCATCCCGGAAGAGAACGTGCGTGATTTGAAGGAAATTCCTGACAACATCAAGCAGGATCTTCAGATTAAACCGGTTAAATGGATTGACGAAGTGCTGCAGATTGCGCTGCAATACGCCCCGGAGCCCTTGCCCGATGTGGCTCCGGAGATAGTCGCCAAGGACGAGAAGCGCGATTCGGATTCCAAGGAAAGAATCAGCACGCACTAGCACGTATTTTCAGCCGGGGGGCTTCCTTGACAGTTTTTTCAAGCCCTTGTTATAAAGCGGCACTTCATGTGTCGGTCGCCTCCCGGCGCAGTTTCAGCTTTCACCACATACTTAGAAACAAACTCATATAGATATAAGGGGACTTAGAGTGAACAAGTCGGAACTGATTGATGCTATCGCCGCATCTGCTGATATCCCGAAAGCTGTAGCCGGCCGCGCGCTGGACGCAGTAATCGACTCCGTCACTGGCGCTCTGAAGGCTGGCGACTCCGTGGTACTGGTTGGTTTTGGTACTTTCTCTGTGACCGATCGCCCAGCTCGCGTTGGCCGTAACCCACAGACTGGCAAGGCCCTGGAAATCGCTGCTGCCAAGAAGCCTGGCTTCAAGGCCGGCAAAGCATTGAAAGAATCGGTAAACTAAGTTCTTTCACGCCTTTGCCCGACCGGGGCGGGAAAAACTTCCGACCTGGAAGCGGAGCAGCCATGAGCTGGCCTCAAGCCGACGCACGGCGCCGGTGATTGCTCCGCCAGTTACGAGAAGGCGCATCCTCGGATGCGCCTTTCTTCTATCCGGATTCTACCCACTCTCCGCGGTTGCTTAATCAGTACAACCGTTTCTGGGGGACGCATGCTGCAGAATATCAGGGACAATTCACAAGGCTGGATTGCCAAGACCATCATCGGTGTCATCGTTGCCTTGATGGCACTGACCGGCTTCGATGCCATTTTCAAAGCCACCAACCACAGCGCCGACGCGGCCAAGGTCAATGGCGATGCCATCACCCAGAGCGAGCTGGCCCAAGCGGTAGAAATGCAGCGCCGCCAGCTGATGCAACAGCTGGGCAAGGATTTCGACGCTTCGATGCTCGACGAGAAAATGCTGCGTGAAGCGGCCCTCAAGGGCCTGATCGATCGCAAGCTGCTTATCCAGGGTGCTACCGATGCCAAGTTCAGCTTCTCTGAAGCCGAGCTGGACCAGTTGATCCTGCAGACCCCTGAATTCCAGGTGGACGGCAAGTTCAGCGCCGACCGTTTCGATGGCGTTATCCGCCAGATGGGTTACTCGCGCCTGCAGTTCCGCCAGATGATGGCCCAGGAAATGCTGGTTGGCCAACTGCGTGCCGGTGTCGCCGGCAGCAGCTTCGTCACCGACGCCCAGGTGCAGGCTTTCGCCCGTCTTGAGAAACAGACCCGTGATTTCGCCACCCTGACCTTCAAGGCCGACCCGGCCGCGGTCAAGGTCAGCGACGATGAAATCAAGGCGCATTATGACGAGCACGCCAAGGAATTCATGAGCCCGGACCAGGTGGTCGTCGACTACGTGGAACTGAAGAAGTCGTCGTTCTTCGACAAGGTCACCGTCAAGGACGAAGACCTGCAGGCTGCCTACAAGGCCCAGACCGCTGCCCTGTCGGAGCAGCGTCGTGCTGCTCACATCCTCATCGAAGTGAACGCCAAGACCACCGATGCCCAGGCCAAGGCCAAGATCGAAGAGATCCAGGCGCGCCTGGCCAAGGGTGAAGACTTCGCCAAGCTGGCCAAGGAGTTCTCCCAGGACCCTGGTTCTGCCAGCAACGGCGGTGACCTGGGCTACGCGGGCAAAGGGGTTTATGACCCGGCGTTCGAGGCGTCGCTGTACTCGCTGAACAAGGACCAGGTGTCGGCACCGGTTCGCTCCCAGTTCGGCTGGCACCTGATCAAGCTGCTGGGCGTGGAAGCACCCAACGTGCCGACCTTCGCCAGCCTGAAGGACAAGCTGACCCGGGACGCGAAAACCGCCCAGGTCGAGCAGATGTACGTGGACGCGGCCAAGAAGCTGGAAGACTCGGCCTTCGAAGCGTCGGACCTGGTACAGCCAGCCTCTGATCTGGGCCTGAAGGTACAGACCTCGGCACCGTTCGGCCGTGAAGGCGGCAGCGAAGGCGTGACCGCCAACCGTGCCGTGATCCAGGCAGCGTTCAGCCCTGAAGTGATGGACGAAGGCGCCAACAGCTCGGCCATCGAGCTGGACCCGGAAACCACCGTGGTGGTTCACGTCAAGGAACACCGCAAGCCGGCACAACTGCCGCTTGAGGCCGTTGCCGATGCCATTCGCAAGCACCTGGCGCAGGTCAAGGCCAGCGCCGCCGTGAAAGCCAAGGCCGATGCACTGGTGACTGGCCTGCGTGGCGGCACCGTGCCGTTGGCAGCGAGCCAGGATGGTCAGGCTTGGAAAGTCCAGGAAGCCGCTACCCGCAACCAGGAAGGGGTGGACCCAGCCGTGTTGCAGGACGTGTTCCGCATGACCAAGCCCCAGGGCAAGGACAAGCCGGTCTTCGACAGCGTCAGCCTGTCGGATGGCAGCTACGTGGTGGTGCGCCTGAACGGTGTCAACGAAGCGGCCGCCGCTTCCGATGCCGAGAAAGCCCAGTACCGTCGCTTCCTCGCTTCCCGTGTGGGGCAGCAGGACTTCGCGGCGTACCGCAAGGCGCTCGAAACCAAGGCGGACATCACGCGCTACTAAGCCTGTGACAGCCCCATGAAAAAGGCCGCGAAAGCGGCCTTTTTTCATGGTTCGGTGTTGTCTTCTTCCCGAGTTGCGCCCGGTCCTGCGCAGGAATGAGGGGACGCCGTCAGGAAGGGTGGCGCAGCAGGTAACTGTCCATGATCCACCCATGCCGCACGCGTGCTTCTTCCCGCACCCGCACGATCTCGTCGGCCACTTCATCCAGCGGCCCGGCAACCAGCAACTCATCCGCCGACCCCACGTAAGCCCCCCACCAGATGTGCAGCCCTTGGCCGCGCAAGCGGTTGAACGCCTGGTGTGCGTCCAGCATCACCACCTGGCTGTCCCCGGCCTCGATGCGTGCCGGCAACTGGCGCCCAGGGCTGATCTGCACCGAGCCGCCGATTTCATTCAGCGGTACCTTGTGGCTGGCCGTCAGCGCTTGCACCGAGGTGATACCAGGGATCACTTCGTAATCGAATACCTGGCGCCCCTGCGCCAGGATCGCCTGCAGGATGCGCAGCGTGCTGTCGTACAGCGCCGGGTCGCCCCACACCAGAACGCCGGCGCATTCACCGTCGGCCATGTGTTGGGCAATCATGTCCTCGAACACCTGCTGCTTGTCGGCGTTGAGTTGCCGGACAGCCCCGGTATAGCTGTTGCCGTCGGGGCCACGCTCGGGGTTGGCAGCCTCCACGAAACGCCACGGCCGTTCGGTGGCCAGCCGTGTGCACAGCTCACGGCGCACATCGCCCAGGCCTTGCTTGGCCGGCCCCTTGTCGAAGAGAAAGAACACGTCGGCGCGGTTCAGCGCCTTCACTGCTTGCAGGGTCAGGTGGTCGGGGTGACCGGCGCCAATGCCGATGACCAGAATGGTTTTCATCAAACGTGCCTCAGGGCAGATATTGGATATGCGGGCGACCGTGGTGCGCGGATAAGCTTACCTCGGCACGCACGCCGTACACGTGGGCGATCAGCGGTGCCGTCAGGACATGCTCAGGGCTTCCATCGGCGACCACCCGGCCTTGGTGCAGCATCACCAGGCGGTCACAGTACATCGCCGCCAGATTCAAGTCGTGCAAAGCCATCACGCAGGTGACCGGCAGCGTGTTGATCAATTGCAGCAGTTGCAATTGGTGTTGGATGTCCAGGTGGTTGGTGGGCTCGTCCAGCAGCAGCTCGCTCGGGCACTGGGCCAGGGCCCGTGCGATCTGCGTGCGCTGGCGTTCGCCACCCGACAGGCTGTGCCAGAACCTCTCGCGCAAGGGCGCAAGGCCGGTTTGCGCCAGCACCTGGTCGACGATGCGCTGGTCCTCGGTGGTCCAGGGGGTAAGCGCGCCGCGGTGCGGGGTGCGGCCCAGGCGCACGATGTCCTGTACCCGCACCTCGACCTCGGTGCCGGCATGCTGCTCGACCATGGCAACGCGCCGGGCAATGGCCTTGCGCGGCCATTGGTGCAGGGGGCGGCTATCCAGGCTGACGCTGCCATGGGCAGGGGGGCGCAAGCCTGCCAGCAAGCGCAGCAGGGTTGATTTGCCCGAGCCGTTGGGCCCGATCAGGCCCAGTGTGCCGCGCTCGGGCACCGTCAGGCTGATATCGCCGATGATCATCTGGCCTGCGGCGCTCCAGCCGACCTGGTCGGCCCGCAGGCTCATGCTGCCCGCCTGTTGCGGTAAAGCAGGGCTGCGAACACCGGCGCCCCCACCAGCGCGGTAACCACCCCGATGGGCAGCACCTGGCCCGGCACGATGAGGCGCGAGACGATATCGGCCAGCACCATGAAGTTGGCGCCTATCAGCACGCAGGCCAACAGCAGCCGCACATGGCGCGGCCCTACCAGCAAGCGCGCCATGTGCGGCACCACCAGGCCCACGAAGCCCACGGCGCCAACAATGCTGACCAGGCAGGCAGTAACGAGCGCCGTGATGGCGAACAGCACCAGGCGTACCCGTGCCACCGGCACGCCAAGGCTGGCGGCGGCGTCGTCACCGAAGACGAAAGCGTCCAGGGTGCGGGCACAGTACAGGCACACCACCAGGCCGCCGGTGACCACTGCGGCGGCAAGGCCCACGTCGGTCCAGCGCACTCCGCTGAGGCTGCCCAGCAGCCAGAACATCACGCTGCGGGCCTGCTCGGCGTTGGCCGACGTAGACACTACCCAGGCGGTCAATGCGTTGAACAGTTGCGCACCCGCTACCCCGGCCAGAATCACCTGGGCCGGGCCGCCCTGAATACCAGTAGCCAGCAGCAATACCAGGGTGAAGGCCAGGGTGGCGCCCATGAACGCGCCCAGGGAGATACCGATCAGCCCACCGCCCAGGCCCAGCAGCATGACCAGCACGGCGCCGGTGGAGGCACCCGCGCTGATGCCCAGTACGTAAGGTTCGGCCAGCACGTTGCGCAACAGCGCTTGCAGCACGGCGCCGCACAGCGAAAGGCCGGCACCGCAGCAGGCGGCTACCAGGGCGCGGCTGAGGCGGTACTCCCAGATGATGCCTTGCTGGATGCGCGGTATGTCGTAGTGGCCCATGCCCATGCCGTTGAGCAGGGCCTTGAAGGTCACCGCCAGGGGAATGTTCAATTCACCCAACGACACGGCCAGGGTAACCGACAGCGTCAGGCTGGCCAGCGCCAGCAAGGCCAGCAGCCAGCGCGTCAAGCGCGCGCTGTCGGCTGTCAGGCGGTGGATCACTGGGTCGGCCCTGCCTTGGCCAGGCCCTGGGCAATGTGTTCGATGGCGTCGACCACGGCCATGGACGGGTTCAGGCTGTTGGCGTCGACCACGATCAGGCGGCCGTTGCGCACGGCTTTGAGTTCACGGGTCACGGGGTCGCTGCGCAGGAAGGCCAGTTTCTTGTCCACATCGTCAGCGGGGTACAGGCGGCGCTGCATGCGCGCTACCACGATCACGTCGGGGTCCTTGGCGGCGATGCTTTCCCAGCTCACGCCCGGCCATTCTTCGTCGCTGTCGACGATGTTGTGCAGCCCCAGTACTTTGGAAATGTAGCCCGGCGCGCCGTTCCTGCCCGCCACCCACGGGTCGCCTTCAAGGCGCGTGCTGGAGAACCAGTACAGCACTGACAGCGGTGGGTGCGGTGTGGCATTGGCCAGCTTCACCGCGGCGGTCACACGCTCATGCAGGCGCCCGCTCAGTGCCTGGCCGGCGGCCTGCACGTCGAAGATGGACGCCAGCTCGCTGATTTCCTTGTCCACCAGGTCCAGCGAATACAGCTGGCTGCGGCTGCCGTCGGCGTTGGACGTGGCTGTCACGCCCTTGCCGTCGCAATCGCTGGGCGAGACATAGGAGGGAATACCCAGCTTGAGCAACTGTTCCGGGCTGGCGACCTCGCCCTGAGGGCCGACGTGATAGGTGTACTGAGCGACGACAATGTCCGGCACCGCCTTGGCCACCGACTCGAAGCTGGGGGCGTTGTCAGCCAGGCGCGGCACCTTTGCCCCAGCGGCGGCCAGGGGGGCCGGCAGCGGGCCGAACCACACCCCGGTACCGACCATGCGCGGGCCCAGGCCCATGGACAACAACAGCTCGGTGCTGGCCTGGCCCAGGCTCACCGCCCGCTGTGGCGCGGCATCGATGCGCACGCTGTGGCCGCAGTTTTGCAGCGTCAGCGGATAGTGGGTGTGGGCGGTATCGGCCAGGGCGTGGCTGGCAGCGGCCAGTGACAGGCAGGCAAGGGCAAGGCGGCGTAATGGCATGAAAACAGCTCCCGGGATGGCGCGTCCGTTGGGCGAAAGAAAGGCTGGCAACAAGGTCTGGCTTTCGGGGTTGCCCGAACACAGTGGCGCGACCGCGCCGGATTCGAACCGGCTTCCTGCTGCAAGCGCGAAAAAACCGGGGAAGGGTAGGCTGCATTGCGGCGCAGGGCAAGCGCCGCTGGGGTCAGGCAAACACCAGTGCCTTCAGCCCACCCTCTGCTTCGGCATCGGGAAACTCCGGCGGGTTGTCCAGGCGGCACTGGAACGCCAGCCCTGGCGCTTCCTCGGCCATGCTCCGGATCAGGAAGTCCGACCCCACGGCCGGGTCGTTGACGCAGGCCAGCACCACGCCGCCTTCGGTCAGCAGTTCCGGCAGTTTGCGCAGCACCTTGCGGTAGTCCTGGGTAAGCACGAAGCTGCCTTTCTGGAACGATGGCGGGTCGATGATGACCAGGTCGTAGGGGCCACCGCGCTTGACCTTGCCCCAGGACTTGAACAGTTCGTGGCCCAGAAAGCTGACACGGTCCAGGTCGTGGCCGTTGTGGCGATGGTTGTCGCGGCCGCGGCTCAGGGCGGCGCGCGCCATGTCCAGGTTCACCACGTGCTCGGCGCCGCCGGCGATGGCGGCCAGGCTGAAGCCGCAGGTGTAGGCGAACAGGTTGAGCACCCGTTTGCCCGCGGCCTGTTCGCGCACCCACTGGCGGCCATAGCGCATGTCCAGGAACAGACCGATGTTCTGCTTGCGGCCCAGGTCCAGTTGGTAACGCAGGCCGTCTTCGTCGATCAGCCAGCTGTCCACCGGTTCGCCCAGCAGCCATTCGGCGCTGCTGTCGGGCAGGTAGCGGTGCTGCACGATCAGGCTATGGGCTTGGGGAGTGGCCTGGGCCAGTTGCAGCAGCATGGGCTTGAGTGCCGCCAGTTCCTCGGCGGCCGGCTCGCGAAACAGCGACACCAGTAGCACGCCCTGCAGCCAGTCCACGGTGATCTGCTCCAGGCCCGGCCAGCAGCGGCCGCGGCCGTGGAACAGGCGGCGGGTCTCGGCAGGTGGGTTTTGCAAGGCGCTGGACAACTGGTGGTGCAACAGAGTGATGGCGTCGGTGTTCATCGAAGGCTTTTGGCAGGCGGAAACCGCCCATGGTAAACCCCGTGCACGGCCGTGGGAACCGACGGCCGTGCCCTCGCTGGGTTTACTGATGCTTGGCTTGCAGTTCCTTGGCCATTTTCAAGTGTTCCTGCAGCTTGGGCAGGGTGTCTTTGGCGAAGGCCTTGAGCTCGGCCTTGTCGGAGGAGTCGACCTCTTTCTGGAACAGTTCGATGGTGTCCTCGTGGGCTTTCACCTGGTTCTCGGCATAGGCTTTGTCGAACGACTCGTCACGCATCTCCAGCATTTTCTTTTTCGCCTGGTCCACCAGCGTGGCATCGTCCGGCACGACCAGGTCGAGTTTGTGCGCCACGGCCGCCAGTTTCTGGTTGGCGGCGCCGTGATCCTTGATCATCTGCTGGGCGAAGGCTTTCACGTCCGCCGAGGTGCTTTTCTGCAATGCCAGCTTGCCGGCCTCCACTTCGGTGATGCCACCGGCGGTGGCGTCAGAGACGAAATCACTAGTGGTAGCAGCCATTGCCGCGCCTGCGAAGGCGCCACCCAGGGTCAGTGCCAGTGCCAGCGTGCCTGCTTTGAATGCGTCCATCGGGCTCTCTCCGTCAATTGTTGTTATTGCGATGCATGCACCGCTCAAACGGTAGAGCACAGCCGGGGCGCAATGGTTTGACTGCAAGACGGTCACGGCCGACGAGTGGGCGTTCGACGATGGTCTGGCATCAATGATGCGTATTCATGCGTTAAGCTGATCAGCTAACAAAAGTCGGCATGAGTAACCGGGATGAGCATCAATTTCGACCTGAACGACTTGCAGGCCTTTCGTGCCGTGGTGGAGCAGGGCAGTTTCCGCAAGGCGGCCGAGGCTATCAGCATTTCCCAGCCGGCCCTGAGCCGACGTATCGAGAAGCTGGAAGGTGCGCTGAATGTTCGCCTGTTCGACCGCACTACCCGTCGTGTCAGCCTGACCATGGTCGGCCGCGCTTTCGCCCCCAGTGCCGAGCGCCTGCTCAATGACCTGGACATCGCCTTGCTGGGTATCAGCGAAGTAGCGTCCACGCGGCTGGGCAATGTCACCGTGGCGTGTGTTCCTTCGGCGGCGTACTACTTCATGCCCACCGTGGTGGCCCGCTACCACAAGCTCTACCCGCGTATCCGCGTAAAGGTGCTGGACGCCAGCGCCAACACCGTGCAGGAAGCGGTGCTCAGCGGCGAGGCCGACCTGGGCCTGAGCTTCACGGGCAACCTGCCACCGGAGCTGGAGTTCGAGCTGCTGATTCAGGAGCACTACGTGGCTGCCTGCCGCCGCGACCATCCGTTGGCCGCGCGCAAACAGCTGACCTGGGCCGAATACTTCGACCAGGACTACATCTCGGTGGACAAGACTTCAGGCAACCGTTTCGTGCTGGACCAGGCGCTGCTGCACGTGCGCCCGGCCAGGCCGAGCATTTGCGAGACGCGCCATGTGACCACCATGCTGGGCTTGGTGGAGGCGGGGTTGGGAATCGCCGCGGTGCCGTCCATGGCCCTGCCGCTGGGCGAGCACCAGTGGATGACCAGCATCCCCCTGGTGGAGCCTGCCGTGCAGCGCAGCGTCGGGCTGATCCGCCGCCGGGGCAGGGCACTGACCCCGGCCGCGCTTGAGCTGGAACAGCTGATTCGCGAGCTGCGCAAACCCCTGGCCGATCAGTGAGGCACCGAGTCCAATCCGGTACCGGTGACCACTGACTGCGCCTGGGGCGACGCCAGGTAGTCGAGCAACGCCTTGGCCTCCTGCGGGTGCGGGGCACCCACGGGAATGCCGGCGGCGAAGCGGGTGACCGATTGAACGGCTTCAGGGATCTTGCCCACGTAGCTCACGCCGGCGATCGGCAGCAACTCGCTGACCTGTTGCAGGCCTACCTGGGGCTCGCCTTTGGCGACTTCACCGGCCACGGGAATGCGTTCGATCATCTTTGCCTTGGGCTTGAGCTGCGCCTCGATACCCAGGCGCTTGAACAGTTGGTCCTGTACATACACGCCGCTGGCACTGTCGGAATACCCCACCGAGCGAGCATTGAGGAGGGTCTGTCTGAAGGCGTCGACGCTACTGATGTCCGGCTTGGGCTCGCCGGCTTTCACCACCACGCCGATGCGCGAATCGGCCAGTTCCACCCGCGAAGCGGGCAACACCTTGCCTTGCTTGATCAGGTCGTCCAGCGCGTAGCCGACCATGATCACCACGTCGGCTTGCTCGCCCCGCGCCAGGCGGTTCGGAATGGCCTCGGCCGCCTTGCCCATGGACGGCCCCAGAATGGTTTCCAGGGTATCGCCATGTTGGGCGGCGAACTGCGGCCCCAGCACTTTGTAAGCAGCGGTAAAGCCGCCCGACGTCATGACTTTCAGGTCGGCCGCCTGGGCCAGGGTGCAGGCGGCCAGGGTCATGGCCGCCAGGGTCGTGAGCAATCGTTTCATGTCGCGCCCCTTATACGGCTGCGCGCAGCTGGGCGCTGCCGCGACGGTACAGGTACAAGGTGGCGCACAGGGCGCACAGGGCGGCGAAGCTCATCCAGTAGCCTGGGGCGGCCTTGTCGCCACTGCTGTGGATCAGCGCCGTGGAGATGGCCGGGGTAAAGCCGCCGAACACCGCCGTCGCCAGGCTGTAGGCCAGGGAGAAGCCGGCCACGCGCACTTCCACGGGCATGATCTCGGTCAACGCCGGGATCATCGCGCCGTTGTACATGCCGTACATGAACGACAGCCACAGCAGGGTTTCCAGCATGTGCGCAAAGCTCGGCGCCTGGGCCAGGAATGACAGCGCCGGGTACGAGGTGGCGATGGCCAGCACGGTCATGGCCAGCAGCATCGGCTTGCGCCCGATGCGGTCGGAGAGGGCGCCGCCGATGGGCAGCCAGATGAAGTTGGAGACACCCACCAGCAGGGTCACCATCAAGGCATCGGCGGTGCTCAGGTTCAGCACGTTCTTGCCGAAGGTGGGTGCGTAGACAGTGATCAGGTAGAAAGCGGTGGTGGTCATCGCCACCATCAGCATGCCGGCGACCACGATGGTCCAGTTCGCCACCAGGGTGTTGTACACCTCGCGCATCGCCGGGCGATGACGACGGGCGCTGAACTCCTGGGTTTCTTCCAGCTTGCGACGCAGCAGGAAAATGAAGGGCACGATCATGCAGCCCACGGCGAACGGAATGCGCCAGCCCCAGGCGGCGATGTCATCCCCACTCATCCACTGGTTCAGGGCATAGCCTAGCGCCGCGGCGACGACAATGGCCACTTGCTGGCTGGCCGACTGCCAACTGGTGTAGAAGCCTTTCTTGCCGGGGCTGGCCATTTCCGCCAGGTACACCGACACGCCTCCCAGCTCGGCACCTGCGGAGAAACCCTGCAACAGCCGGCCCAGCAACACCAGGGCGGGGGCCAGCAAGCCGATGGTGTCGTAACCGGGTACCAGGACGATGAGGATGGTGCCGCTGGCCATGATCGACAGCGTCACGATCAGGCCTTTGCGCCGGCCCACATCGTCGATGTAGGCGCCGAGAATCACCGCCCCCAGCGGGCGCATCAGAAAGCCCGCGCCGAACACGGCGAAGGTCATCATCAACGAGGCAAATTCACTGCTGGCGGGAAAGAATGCGGCGGCGATATGGGTGGCGTAAAACCCGAACAGAAAGAAATCGAACTGTTCCAGGAAGTTGCCGGAGGTAACACGGAATACCGCGCCGGCTTTGGCGCGAGCGGACGCGGTCGCGCCTTGGGGTGAGGACTGCATGTGCATCTCCCATCATTTTTATGACACGTGCAACGGGGCACATGGTTTTTTGTAGGGGGACGATGGTCGCGGAAATATTTTGAAATGATAACTGCATATTTCTGATTGATTGATGCGTAACCGGTATCAGTCAGCGCATCAAACGACCCCGGCGCAGCCGGATTGGCCCACTACCGATGCGGTCGGGGGCCAGGGTGGCCTCGCCCTGAGTGATGCGCAAAACGTCAGCCTGGGCCAGGCACGACGCCACGCGGCGGATGTCAGGCATCAGGCTGCGCCACAGCGCTTCGTCGGCGGCCAATACCCGGGCCACATCGCTGGGGCAGATCGAGTCTTCAGGCGCGCGCTGGGAAAGCAGGGCGAAAATGGCCCGGGTGATCAGGCTGTCGTCGATGGTCATGGCAGTACTGGGCAGTCACAAAATGCCTTTGTAACAGAGCTGGGGCGCTGCGTCAGGTTTTCGTGCGCAGGCCGTGCGCGCCACGGGCCAGCCATACGGCGCCGACCATGACCAGCACAACGGCGATACGCACGGTCCAGGTCTCGGCGCCCAGCAGCAGGAACAGCCCGGTGGCCATGCCGCAGCCAAGTCCCGCCAGCATGCGGCGGCGGTTATCGGGCAGGCGGGCGTGGCGCACCCAGTGCCAGTACATCCACCAGAGCGTGATCACCCCCACCACCGCGCCGAGGATGAACAGCGTCAGGCGCGCCGCCCCTGGCGGGTCGTAATACATGGGCACGGTGAGCATGCTGCCGACGAACAGGGAGCCGACGAATACACCCAGGCCAGCACCGGCGCTGGCAAGCAGCAACAGCGCCAGGGCGCACACGTGAAACGGCCAGCGCAGCGGAGCGGGGCGGTGGGGGATCGAGTCCATGATCAGCAATGCTCACTAAACGGGGGGGCGTGGCCGCGCAGTCTACGCTATCAGCGCTGCACTTCGATGGGGCTGGCCTGCGGCGCGCGGGCTGGCCGGGCGAAGGCCACGAAGTAAGCCAGGCCCACGAACACCGCGCCGCCCACCGCATTACCCAGGAACACGGCCACCATGTTGTCGGCGAATACACCCCAGTTCAGCGCCCCGGCGAAAATTGCCGCCGGAATCACGAACATGTTCGCCACTACGTGCTGGAAACCAATGGCCACAAAACCCATGACCGGGAACCACATGCCCAGGATCTTGCCCGTCACTTCCTTGCTCGCATACGATAGCCACACCGCCAGGCACACCATCCAGTTGCAGCCGATACCGGAGACGAAGGCGTGAGTGAAGTCGGCGCTGGCCTTGGCGGTGGCGATCGCCAGCGTCTTGGCCAGGAATGGCCCTTCGGTCAAGCCCAGCAGGTGGCCGAAGCAGTACGCCACGAACAGCGCGCCGGCCAGGTTGGCCAGGGTCACCAGCAGCCAGTTGCGCAGCAGCGCCGCCAATGAGATCTTGCCGCTGAACAAGGCCATCGGCAGGGTCATCATGTTGCCTGTGAGCAGTTCACCACCGCCCAGGATCACCAGGATCAGGCCCAGCGGAAACACGGCCGCGCCCAGCAGGTTGCCCAGCGACGACCATGGGCCCGGGATCATGGTGCTGACATGAATGTCCAGCAGAAAGCCCAGGGCGATGAAGGCGCCGGCCAGAAAGCCCAGCACCAGGATGGCAGGCAAGGGCGCCTGGGCTTTGCGGGTACCAGTGTCGATGGCCATTTCGGCGATCTGTTGCGGGGTATTCAAGGACATGGGAGCAGACTCGTGAACCGGGTGGAGGGGATGCGCGTTTTCCGCTTTTCGCCTTCCTGGCCCTGCGACGTTTTGCGACATTGATTGCCGCGAAAGCTAATGGCTGAAGGCCTGCACGTCTAATTGCTTGTTTCGATAGCGCCATTGAGCGGGTCGATGGCAGCCGCGAAACGTTCGCCGGCAAGTCGACTGCGGCCGGGGGGCAGTGTGCTGCAGCCCGGGCAGGGGTAAGATAAACTTCGACAATGGTGGGGTATGGGGCCCAAACGGGTATAGAATCCCTTATTCTTCAAGAGATTAAACGTTCCGTACACGGGGCGGTCTATCTCGGCGATTATTTACAAAGGCAGGCCGGAACTTGGAACAGCTAAAACGCCTTGAAAGCGGAATTGAAGGGCTCGACCTTCTGTTGAAGGGCGGCCTGGTCGCGGGCTCGTCCTACATCGTCCAGGGGCGACCGGGTTCGGGCAAGACCATCCTGGCCAACCAGCTGGGCTTCAACCACGTGCGCAATGGCGGGCGGGTATTGGTGGCGACCCTGCTGGCCGAGTCCCACGAGCGGCTCTTCCAGTACCTGTCGACCCTGAGCTTCTTCGATGCCAGCCGCATCGGTAACGAAATCCAGTTTGTCAGCGCCTTCGACACCCTGGAAAACGAAGGGCTGGATGATGTGGTGAAACTGCTGCGCCGCGAGATCAGCCGGCAGAAGGCTACCGTGCTGATCGTCGACGGGCTGCTCAATGCGCGCTCCAAGGCCGAGTCGCAGATCGACACGAAAAAATTCATCTCGGAATTGCAAGGCCATGCTGCCTTCGCCGGTTGCACCGTGCTGTTCCTTACCAGCTCGCGGCTGGACGACGGCAGCCCCGAACACACCATGGTCGATGGCGTCATCGAAATGGGGGAGGAGTTGTTCGGCACCCGTTCGGTGCGCCGCATCCAGTTGCGCAAGACCCGCGGTAGTGGTGCCCTGTCGGGCCTGCACGAATGCGAGATCACCGACGATGGCCTGGTGGTGTACCCGCGCATGGAAAGCCTCTACAGCCACCCGTCGCGCCCCGACAGCGCCGACCTGACCCGTCTGCCCAGCGGCGTGCCGGCACTGGACAAGCTGATCGGCGGTGGCCTGCCACGGTCCTCGGTGACCCTGGCCATGGGCCCCTCGGGCATCGGCAAGACCTCGCTGGGTATTCACTTCCTGGGCGCCGGTACCACCGCCGAGCCGGCCCTGCATTTCGGCTTTTACGAGTCGCCCCAGCGGCTGGCCATCAAGGCTCAGGCGCTGGGCTACGACTTCAAGGCGATGCAGGACGCGGGTGCGCTGTTCGTGACCTGGCAGCCCACCACGGAGGGCCTGGTCGATGGCCTGGGTGCGCGGTTGCTCAAGCAGATCGACGAGTACAACATCAAGCGAGTGCTCATCGACAGCCTGGGCGGCATGACCCGCTGCGCCACCAGCAGCGCACGCCTGACCGAATTCTTCAGCGCCCTGATGGGCGAATTGCGCGCCCGTGGCGTGACCGTTTTCGTCACCTGGGAAATCCGTGGCCTGTTCGGCCCCGAGATCACTTCGCCCACGCCGGACCTGTCGAGCATTGTCGACAACCTCCTGCTGCTGCGCTTCGTGGAATATGAAGCTGAACTTAAACGCCTGCTGTCCATTCTCAAAGTAAGGGACAGTGTTTATGACCCTTCGCTTCTGGAGCTGGTCATCGACGAGCGTGGTATCGATCTTAAAAAGGCCTTCAAGCATGCAGAGGCAGTGTTATCCGGCAGCGCCTCGGCGGTCAGCAAGCCTTGAAGACGCCCGGATCGAGTTGACATGAGCACCATCCTGATCGTCGATGACGAATTCATGATAGCCAACATTCTCGAACTGGCGTTCGAGGAAGAAGGCTATGAGGTCGTCAAGGCTGCGAACGGGCGCAAGGGCTTGGAAGTGCTTGAGCGCGAGCGCCCGGCGCTGGTCATCACTGACTTCATGATGCCCGTGATGGACGGTCTGGAAATGGCCCGCAAGATCCGCGAGCACCCGTTGCACCGCAAGTTGCCTATCCTGCTGATGAGCGGTGCGCAGGGCAGCATCGGGCGCGCAACCCCGGAACTGTTCGCTGCGGTATTCGACAAGCCGTTCAAGCTCGACGAGGTGATCACCAAGGTGAAAGAGCTCATTGGCGGGGCGGACAACTCACCGCATTGAAGCCAGTAACGCCAGCAGACGCTCGACGATAGCCACCCGATCCTCATTCCCCAACGTCAACGGCGGCAGCAGCCGAATGGTCCGGCCGCGGGCCACGTTGATCAACAGCCCGTGCTCAAGGGCCGCCAGCTTGGCCAGGTGGGCCGCGGGCTGCTGCAGCTCGATGCCGATCATCAGGCCGTGGCCACGCACTGCCACTACCCCCGGATGGCCCTTCAGGGCACCCCGCAAGGCATCCAGCAGCAATCTGCCCTGATGCTCTGCGTTGGCGACCAGGTTTTCCTGCTCCATGATGTCCAGCACCGTGCACGCCACCCGGCACGCCAACGGGTTGCCGCCGAATGTACTGCCATGGCTGCCAGGGCTGAACAGGCTGGCCGCCGTACCCGTGGCCAGGCAGGCGCCGATAGGCACACCATTGCCCAGGGCCTTGGCCAGGGTCATCACGTCGGGCACCACGCCTTCGTGCTGCCCAGCGAACCAGCGGCCTGTGCGGCCCAGCCCGGTCTGGATCTCGTCGAGCATCAACAGCCACTGCTGAGCGTCGCATAGCTCGCGCAAGGCCTTCAGGTAGCCACCCGGAGCCACCTGTACGCCGCTTTCACCTTGCACCGGTTCCACCATCACGGCCGCAATGCGTTGCCCGTACCGTTGGGCCACGGCTTCCAAGGCCAGCACGTCACCGAACGGTACGCTGATGAAACCCTCCACCAGGGGCGCGAAACCGGCCTGGCAAGCAGGGCTGTCACTGGCTGAAAGGGTGGCGAAGGTACGGCCGTGAAAGCTGTTTTCCATCACCACCACCAGCGGCTGGCTGATGCCTTTCGCCGTGGCGTGCAGGCGTGCCAGTTTCAGGGCCGCTTCATTGGCTTCTGCGCCGGAATTGCAGAAGAACGCCCGGTCCATTGCGGCCAGCGTGGTCAGGCGCGTTGCCAGGCGCGCCTGCCAATCGATACGGTAAAGGTTGGAGCAGTGCAGCAGCAACCCGGCCTGGTCGCGGATGGCCTCGACGATACGCGGGTGGCTGTGGCCCACGGAAGTCACGGCAACACCGGCCAGGGCGTCCAGGTATTCGCGGCCTTCGTTGTCCCACAGGCGGCAACCAGCGCCCCGTTCGAAGCTGATGGGCAGTGGCTGGTAATTGTTCATCAGGGCGGTCATGGGCATCGTGTCCTTGCAGGGTGTGGAGCGTCAGTATGTTTATCCAGCAAAGCGGGATAAACGGCTCTAGACTGAGAGGACTTTAAAGTGGGAGTGGATAATGGACCTGTTCCAGGCCATGGGCGTGTTCGTCCAGGTGGTGGAGGGCGGCAGCATGACCGCCGCCGCCGATGCATGCGGCATGTCCACCACCATGGTGGGCAACCACCTGCGGGCGCTGGAGCAGCGCCTGGGCGTGAGCCTGTTGCGCCGAACCACTCGGCGCCAGAGCCTGACCGAGTTCGGCAGCGCCTATTACCAGCGTTGCCTGGATATCCTGGGCCAGGTCAGCGCCGCCGAGCAATTGGCCGAAGAAGTGCAAGCCGTGCCCCACGGTACGCTTCGCATCACCGCGCCGCCGACGTTTGGTGCCGAGTGCCTGATGCCGTGCCTGGCCGCTTACCTGAATGAAAACCCGGCGGTGAAGCTCGACGTAGTATTGACCGACCGCCTGGTCGACCTGGTGGAAGAGGGGTTCGATGCGGCCATCCGCCTGGGCACCCTGGAAAACTCCAGCCTGATTGCCCGGCCGCTGCAAGACTATGGCCTGACGCTGTGCGCGGCCCCGGTGTACCTGGCGCGGCGCGGCACGCCCGCGGATGTACAGGCCTTGGCCGGGCACGATTGCCTGGCCTTTGCCTACCCTGCAGGCACCGAGTGGCGGTGGACGCAAAAGCACTGGCGCCTGAGCGGCCCCGAGGGGGAGGTGAGCGTGGACGTCAGTGGCCGCATCGCCGTCAACAGCGCCCCGGCGCTCAAGCGCGCGGCGATATCGGGGTTGGGCATCGCGATGTTGCCCGATGCGCTGGTGCGCGAGGAACTGGCCAGCGGGCGGCTGGTGCCGCTGCTGCCCGACTGGCATTTGCCGGTGCGCCCGATGCACCTGGTCTACCCCCAGGAGCGTTACCGTTCACCGAAGCTGCGCAGCTTCGTGGAGTTCGTGGTCGGGGCAATGGCAAAGGACATGTAGCAACGGGCCTGGCCGCGTCCTGGGCGCCGCGGTGTTTCCAGCACACCGCTTGGCCCCGACGCGGCAGCCCAGCCACCGCTCAGACTTCCAGGCGTTTTACCTCGCCCAGCAGCAACAGATAGGCCAAGGCACCTGCCAGGGCCACCGCGCCGATGAACCACAGCGCGCCGGTGAACGAACCACTGCTCGACACGATGAAACCGATCACCAGCGGCGTGATGATGCCGGCCAGGCCGGTCACCAGGTTGAACACGCCGGCGGTCAGGCCGATCAGTTTTTTCGGGGCGATGTCGGAGATCACCGTCCAGCCCAGGCCAACCATGCCCTGGCCGAAGAAGGCGATGGACAGAATGGCGATCACTGCCTGGTCGCTCTCCACGAAGTTCGCCGCGACAATGCAGCTGGCCATCAGCAACCCAGCGATGATCGGCAGCTTGCGGCCCAGGCTGGCGTTGCCGGTGCGCTGGATCAGACGGTCGGAGAACCAGCCGCCCAGCATCACCCCGCAGCCCGCCGCGATGAATGGCAACACGGCGAAGATACCCATCTTCATCCAGCCCATGTGGCGCTCTGTGGACAGGTAGGTGGGGAACCAGGTCAGGAAGAAAACCAGGGTGGAGTTACCGGCGAACTGGCCCAGGCAGGCGCCCCAGATCTGCCGGAAGCCCAGCAATTGGCGCAGGCTTTTCCAGGAGAACGGGGTTTTCTTCTCGTCCTTGGGCGCCAGGCCGCCACCGGCTTCGATGTACGCCAACTCAGCGGCATTGACGCGGGTGCACTCGTGGGGTTCGCGGTAGCGAAGCTTCCATACCACCGCGAACACCAGGCCGATCACGCCCACCAGCACGAACAGCGAACGCCAGCCGTAATGGGCCAGCAGCATGAACAGCAGCGGGCTGAGGAAGGCCAGGCCGATGTACTCGCCCACGGTGTAGATACTGGTGGCCCGGGCACGTTCCTGCTGAGGGAACCAGGTGGCGACAACGCGGCTGTTGGTGGGGAAGCAGGTGGCTTCGCTGACGCCGAGCAACAGGCGCAGGCCAATCAGCGAAGTGAAACCGGAGACCAGGCCGTGCAGCAAGGTTGTCAGCGACCAGGCACTGGCGGCGACGAAATAGGTCTTGCCGCTGCCAAAGCGGTCGAGCAGGGCGCCGCCGGGTACCTGGGCCAGCACGTAACTCCAGGCGAAGGCAGAGAACATCACGCCCATCAGCGCCGGGTCGATGCCCAGTTCGGTGGTCATTGTGGGCGCGGCGATGCCGAGGATGCTGCGGTCCAGGTAGTTGATGATGGTACCCACCGCCAGCAGCGTCAGAATGACGAAGCGGGCACGGCTGGGACGCACGGCAGAGGCAGCAGCGGAACGAGGCACGGTGGGGATCGTCACTGCGCCCGAATGATTGTCAGGCATGGGGTGATTCTCGTCTTTGTAGTTGTTGCCCGCAGGCTATTGAAGCGTCGACGCAGGGTCAAGGCAAAATGTACGAACTAGTTCGATGATCGGCCGCTAAACCCCTCTGCGACGGGCTGCCGCACGCGCTACCGGCAAAGGTTAAGAATTTTTCATCCTGCTGACCACCCGGCGAAGCGCTAGTAGCGGTAAAACGCATGGCTGGTTACCCTGTGGGCTTTTCCCCAGCCGCCTCGCCCCGCCATGGCCCTCGCCGCCCCACCCGACCTCACCAACCTCGACATTCCCGTCCAGCCGCTGGCGCGCGCCTACCCGCGCGGGCTGTTCGTGGAGCCCCACCAGCATGCCTGGGGCCAGTTGCTGTACGCGACCAGCGGGGTGATGTGGGTGGAAACCCCGGCGGAGGCCCTGATGGTGCCGCCCCAGCGCGCCGTGTGGCTTCCCCCGGACGTGCCCCACGGGATTCGCGTGGTCACCGACCTGCAAATGCGCAACATCTACTTGCGCCCGGCCATCGCCGCCACCCTGGACCGCCGCGTGCAGGTGCTTGAAGTGGGCGGCCTGCTGCGCGAACTGATTCTCAACCTGGTCGACCATGGGCGCGAAAGCCGGGGTGAGTACTACCAGGCGCTGGCGCAATTGGCGGTGCTGGAGCTGCACAAGGCGCGTCGCAGTGCCTTGCGGGTGCCTTTGCCCGCCGCAGCGGACCGGCGCCTGATGAACCTGTGCCAGGCGGTCATGGCACACCCCTCGCTGGCGGTTTCGTTCGAACAGCACGCGGCCATGGCGGGCGCGAGCGTGCGTACCCTGGCGCGGCTGTTCCAGGCGAATCTGGGCATGGGGTTCGCCGAATGGCGGCGTCAGGTGCAATTGGCCACGGCGGTGGCCGAGTTGATCCAGGGCGTGCCGGTCAGCACCATTGCCCGCGCCATGGGCTACTCGCCCAGCAGCTTCAGCGATATGTTCAAGCGCGCCCTGGGCGTCGCGCCGTCGCACTTTTCATCGCCACCGCCTTCACCCTCGGTTGGCCGATAAACCGAAGCACTTGGCCGGCACCCCTGGCAGGCCGGTCATACACTGCCGGCGCATCCACTGAAGGGGTACACCCATGAAAGCACTGCAGTTCAAGCAAACCGGCGACCTCGCCCATCTTGAAGTCGCCGACCTGCCAACACCGGTGGCGGCCGAAAGCCACGTGCTGGTTCAGGTTCGGGCTGCCGGCCTGAACCCCAGCGACGTGAAAAATGTGCTGGGCCGCTTTCCATACACCACCTTGCCCAGGGTGCCAGGCCGCGACTTCGCCGGTGTGGTGGTCGAAGGCCCGGAGCGTTTGCTGGGCCAGGAAGTGTGGGGCACGGGCAGCGACCTGGGCTTCAAGCATGATGGTAGCCACGCCCAGTACCTGACCGTGCCCGCCGACGGCGTGGCGCTGAAGCCGCGGCAGTTGAGCTTTACGCAGGCGGCCAGCCTGGGGGTGCCGTATACCACGGCCTGGGACGCGGTGGACCGCAGCCAGGTCGGCCAAGGCACGCGGTTTCTGGTGTTGGGCGCCAACGGCGCGGTGGGTTCGGCGGCACTGGCCCTGGCGCGCATCCGCGGTGCCGAGGTACTGGCCGCGGTGCGCCGCCCGGAACAGGCTGCGGCCCTGCGAGCGCAAGGTTACCCGGTGATTCTGCTGGAGCACGCCGACACCCTGGCAGCGCAAGTGAACGAAGTATTCACGGGGGGCGCCGAGGTTATCTTCGACACCACCGGCTTCTGGCTGCCGGCCGCGGTAGGGGCGCTGGCGACCTTCGGCCGCATCGCCATCATCGCCGCGCCGGTCAACGGCCTGGTGGAGTTCTCGGCCCTGGGCCTGTACCGCAAGGGTGGCTCGGTGGTGGGCGTCAACAGCCTGCTTTACAACTGCGCCGCCTGCGCGCGCATGCTGGAGCAATTTGGCGGGTATTTCGACAACGGCCAGCTGCCGTTGCCCACTGACCTGCTGGAAGTACCGCTCACCGAAGGCCTGGCGGCCTATGCGGCGGTCAATGGCGGCAGCAGCCAGAAGGTCATCCTCCTGCCCTGACAGGCTAGGGCTTGCGGGAATTGAACAGGAACGCCACCAGCCCCACCAGCGGAATGGCGCTGCCGACCTTCATCACCAGCGCCCAGCCACCCGCTTCATACAAGCTGCTGGCAATCGCCGAACCCACCGCGCCGCCGACGAAGATGCTGGTCACGTACAGGGCGTTCAAGCGTGCGCGGCTGTTGGCATCCAGGCTGTAGATGATGCGCTGGCCCAGCACCATGTTCATCTGCACGGCGAAATCCAGCAGTACCCCGGTCAACGCCAGGGCCACCACGCTATAGGCCGGGTGAACCAGCGCCGTGGTGAAACTCACGGGTGCCAGCACCATGGCCAGCAGCGAGGCCCGGCGGGTATGGCCGGCATCTGCCAGGCGCCCGGCGATGGGCGCGGCGATGGCGCCGATGGCGCCCACCAGGGCGAACACCGCGATCTGGCTCTGGCTCAGGCCGTGCTGGCGGGACAGCTCCAGGGGCACGGCGGTCCAGAACAGGCTGAAGGTCGCGAACATCAGTGCCTGGTAGAACGAACGCTGGCGCAATGGGCCATGGCGACGCACCAGGGTGCCCAGGGACGCCAGCAGTTGCCCGTAGGTGGCGCTGTGGTCCGGTTGGCGGTGGGGAATGGTGCGGGCCATGATCAGGGTAATGGCCACCATCACCGCGGCGGCCACGTAGAACACCGCGCGCCAGCCGAAGTGGTCGGCGATCACGCTCGCCAGTGGCCGTGCGAGCAGGATACCCACCAGCAGGCCACCCATGATACTGCCCACCACACTGCCGCGGGTCTGTTCGCTGGCCATGTGCGCGGCCAGCGGAATCAGCATCTGCACCGACACCGAACTGAAGCCGATCAACAGTGACACGATCAGAAAGACGCTGGGCTGGGTGCTCAGCGCCGCGCCAATCAGGCTGACAGTCGCCAGCAGCGTGGTGCCGAGCATCAGTTTGCGGTTTTCCAGCAAGTCGGCCAGGGGCACCAGGAAGAAAATCCCCAGGGCATAGCCGATCTGGGTCAGGGACACGATCAGGCTGGCGCCGTGGGCCGACAGCCGGATGTCCGGGGCGATCAGTTCGATGATCGGCTGGGCGTAGTAGATATTGGCGACGATGGCCCCGCAGCAGAAAGCGAACAGCGCCACCATGGCGCGGCTCATGGTCGGGTGTTTCAGGTGGGTGGGGTCGGTCAGACTGGTCATGGTGTGCTCTTCATGGCGGGGGATCGGTGGCTCGGGAAGGGCGCGCCACCGATTCGAATTCTGCCGCAAGGCTAAGCCCCCGCAACGCCCCGCGCCAGAGCGTTCGCGTTAATAATGACCATCGGCCTCAGGCATGATGGCCACGGCTTGCCGCGGCGATAAACAAAAACGACCCCTCCTTAACCATTACACAGAAGACGTTGCACCGCCCCTGCGCTAGCCTGACTCATCAAAAGAATTCTTTCAGCGAGCAGAGGTTTTCATGGCGCGCATCATTGGCGGTCTCGCCGTTTCCCACACGCCTACCATCGGCTTTGCCGTGGACCACAACAAGCAGGAAGAAGCGGCCTGGGCGCCGATCTTCAAGGACTTCGAACCTATCAAGGCGTGGCTCGACGAGCACAAGCCCGATGTGCTGTTCTACATCTTCAACGACCATGTGACCTCGTTTTTCTTCGACCACTATTCGGCTTTTTGCCTGGGCGTCGACGAGCGCTACGAAGTGGCCGACGAAGGGGGCGGCGTGCGCGCGTTGCCGGCCATCGGTGGCCACGCTGAACTGTCCCGCCACATCGGCCGCAGCCTGATGGCCGACGAGTTCGACATGGCGTTCTTCCGCGACAAGCCCATTGACCACGGCCTGTTCTCGCCCATGTCAGCGCTGCTGCCGTTCGACACCGAATGGCCGGTGCAGGTAGTGCCGCTGCACGTGGGCGTGCTGCAATTCCCGATTCCCAGCGCGGCCCGTTGCTACAAGCTGGGCCAGGCGCTGCGCCGGGCCATCGAAAGCTTCCCCGAAGACCTCAAGGTCGCCGTGGTGGCCACCGGTGGCGTGTCGCACCAGGTACACGGCGAGCGCTGCGGCTTCAACAACCCGGAGTGGGACGCGCAGTTCCTCGACCTGCTGGTCAATGACCCGCAACGCCTGACCGAGATCACCCTGGCCGAATACGCCGAACTGGGTGGCATGGAAGGCTCGGAAGTGATCACCTGGCTGATCATGCGTGGCGCACTGTCGGCCAACGTGATCAAGCGTCATGAGGGGTATTACCTGCCTTCGATGACCGGCATCGCCACCCTGGTCCTGGAAAACCAGGCCCGCGACGTTCCGGTTGACCTGCTGGCGCGCCACCGCGAGCACATCGACCATCAGCTCAAGGGCGTGGAAAAGCTGCCGGGCACCTACCCCTTCACGCTGGAGCGCAGCCACAAGGGTTACCGTCTCAACCGCTTCCTGCATCAGATGATCGTGCCTGCCTGGCGTGAGCGCTTCCTGGCCGACCCGGAGGCGCTGTTCGAAGAGGCGCAACTGAGCGAGCAGGAGCGCGACCTGGTCCGCCGCCGCGACTGGCTGGGGTTGTTGCAGTACGGGGTGATCTTCTTCCTGCTGGAGAAACTGGGTGCGGTCACCGGCGTCTCGAACCTGCACATCTACGCGGCCTTCCGTGGCCTGTCGCTGGAAAATTTCCAGAAAACCCGCAACCAGCAGGTGCTCTACTCGGTGGCCGGCAAGCGCTGAGCCACCGCCGCGCGAATCTGCTCCATCAACGCCTGGGCCGCGGGCGCATGCAGCCCGGCGCTGCGGTAGGTCAGGCCGATGGGGCGTTCGGTGAGAGGGAGTTGCAGTGTCAGGGGTTGCAGCTCGCCGCTGTCGATCTCGTGGCCCAGCTGGTGGGCCGATACGGCGGCGATCATGTCCGAGCCCAGCAGCAACCCGCGAATGATCGCCAGGTCAGCGCTCTCCACCACGGGCAGGGGCGGGTCGATGCCCCAGGCGGCGAACTGACCGTTCAGCAGGCCACGGGCCGGGCTGCCCGCGCGGGGCAGTACCCAGCGCATATTCTGCAGCTCGTCCGGTTGCAGGGCATGCCCTTGCAAGGGGTGATCGCGTCGGGCCAGCAGCACCATCGCTTCGGTCAGCAGCGCCTCGCCGTGCAGGTCACTGGCGAAGTCGGCCGGGCGCAGGGCGCCGAAGACGAAATCCACATCACCGGCACGCAGCTCCGAGGCCAGCAACTCGAACGGGCTCTCGTTGGTCGCCACCCGCACCCCTGGGTGGGCCGCGGTCAGGGCAACGATAGCGGCGGGCAACAGGCGGCTGCGGCCCAGGGGCAGGGCGCCGACGTTGACGGTGCCTTGCAGGGAGCCACGCAGGGCCGCCAGGTCGGCGTCGATGTGGCGCAATTCGTTGAGGGCGCGACGCAACGGCGTGAGGATCTCGCTGGCCGCGCGGGTAGGTTGCAGGCCCCGGGAAGAGCGCTCGAACAGCAGGCAGCCACTGCCACCTTCCAGCACCTTCAGCGCCGCGCTGACGGCCGGCTGGGTCAGCCCGTACAGGCTGGCCACGGTCTGCATGTGGCGGGTCTGGCACAGGGCGATGAATAGCTCCAGGCGCCGAGCATTGAGCAAATACAAGGGCTCGGCGGCGTGCCCCGCGACATTGCCCAGCAGCGCCGGCACGCTCTCCAGCTCGTCCAGCGTCCGGCGGGCCCGGGCCAGTACGCGCTTGCCCTGGTCGGTCAGCAGCATGCCACTGGCATGGCGCTCGAACAGCGGTACGTCCAGGCGTGTTTCCAGGTCGCGGATGGCCCGGGTCACCACCGACTGGGCGCGGTACATCAGGGTCGAGGCGCGCGAGATGCTGCCATGCTCGGCCACTCGCACGAAGGCGCGAACCTGGAGCAGGTTGGGCAGTTCGTCGACCATGGCAGGCACCCCCGATAAATAAAAAGTATACCTAGCCTAACTGAATGCATTATTCCCCGCCAAGGCCGCGTGACAGGATGAAGTCATTCCAACCCGCAGGAGTCCACCATGTCTGCCACTCATAACAAGACCGCCCTGGTGGTCAGTGCCCACTCCGCCGACTTCGTCTGGCGGGCCGGTGGCGCCATCGCCCTGCATGCCCGTCAAGGCTATGACGTGCACATTGTCTGCCTGTCGTTCGGTGAGCGTGGCGAGTCGGCGAAAATGTGGCGCAAGGGCCCGGGCATGACCGAAGAAATCGTCAAGGCCGGCCGTCGTCAGGAAGCCGAGGCCGCCGCCGAAGTGCTGGGCGCCACCGTCGAATTCTTTGATATCGGCGACTACCCGATGCGCGCCGACACCGAGACCCTGTTCCGCCTGGCCGATGTATTCCGCCGCGTGCAGCCTGAATTCGTACTCAGCCACTCGCTGAAAGACCCCTACAACTACGACCACCCCCTGGCCACCCACCTGGCCCAGGAAGCGCGCATCATTGCCCAGGCCGAGGGTTACAAGCCTGGCGAAAAAATCGTCGGTGCGCCGCCGGTGTACAGCTTCGAACCGCACCAGCCCGAACAGTGCGAGTGGAAACCCGACGTGCTGCTGGACATCACCGAGGTCTGGGACAAGAAATACGCCGCCATCCAGTGCATGGCTGGCCAGGAACACCTGTGGGAATACTACACCCGCGTGGCCTTGCAGCGTGGCGTGCAGGCCAAGCGCAACATTGGTATCACCTCGAAGAAAGACATCGTGTATGCCGAGGGTTACCAGAGCATCTTCCCCCGCGTTACGGAGAATCTGGGATGAGCCTTGTCGGAAAAACCGGTGTCGTGGTGCGCAACATCCAGCGTGCCGACAGCGCCCTGATCGACGAACTGCGCCAGTACGGCGTGGCCACCGTGCACGAAGCCCAGGGCCGCAAGGGCCTGCTGGCACCGTTCATGCGCCCCATTCAGCAAGGCGTGGCCATCAGCGGCTCGGCCATCACCGTGCTGGTGGCGCCTGGCGATAACTGGATGTTCCATGTGGCGGTCGAGCAGGCCCAGGCCGGGGATATTCTGGTGGTTGCCCCCAGCTCGCCCTGCACCGACGGCTATTTCGGCGACCTGCTGGCCACGTCGCTGCAGGCCCGTGGTGTGCGCGGCCTGATCCTGGAAGCGGGTGTGCGCGATACCCATACCCTGCGGGAAATGGGTTTCCACGTGTGGTCCAAGGCGGTTCACGCCCAGGGCACCATCAAGGAAACCCTGGGCTCGGTGAACATTCCGGTGATCTGCGCCGGGCAACTGGTGAACCCTGGGGACGTGGTGCTGGCCGACGACGATGGCGTAGTGGTGGTACGGCGCGCCGAACTGCTCAGCGTGGTCGAGGCCGCCCGCAAGCGCGCCGATCTTGAAGAAAGCAAGCGCCTGCGTCTGGCCAGCGGCGAGCTGGGCCTGGATATCTACAACATGCGCCCACGCCTGGCCGAGAAAGGCCTGCGCTACGTGGATGACATCAGCGAACTGGAGGACTGAGGTCGTGGCCCAGCGTCGAATTCCTTGCCTGATGATCCGTGGCGGTACTTCCAAGGGTGCCTATTTCCTGGCTGACGACTTGCCTGCCGAGGCCGAAGCCCGGGACCGCGTGTTGCTGGCGGCCATGGGCTCGCCCGATGCGCGGCAGATCGACGGCATTGGCGGCGGTGACTCGCTGACCAGCAAGGTGGCGATCATCAAGCGTTCGGCGCGGCCCGGCGTCGACGTGGACTACCTGTTCGCTCAGGTCGTGGTGGATGAGCCGCGGGTGGACTACGGCCAGAACTGCGGCAACATCCTCGCCGGCGTCGGCCCGTTTGCTCTGGAGCGCGGGCTGGTGCAGGCCAGCGGTGATGTGACTGCGGTGCGCATCTTCATGGAAAACACCGGCCAGACCGCCACCGCCCAGGTGCAGACCCCGGGCGGTGAAGTGGTCTACGCCGGTGATACCCGGATCGACGGCGTGCCCGGCAGCGCGGCGGCAGTGGTCATCGAGTTCGATGACATCGCCGGTTCCAGCTGCGGCTCACTGTTTCCCACCGGCAACGTGGCCGATACCTTCGACGGCGTGGCCGTGACCTGCATCGACAACGGCATGCCGGTGGTGCTGATCCGCGCCAGCGACCTGGGCCGCACCGGCTATGAAAGCCGCGCCGACCTGGACGCCGATGGGGAACTGAAGGCGCGTCTGGAATCGATTCGCCTGCAGGCCGGCCCGGCCATGAACCTGGGCGACGTCAGCGCGCGCACCGTACCGAAGATGTGCCTGGTGGCCGCGCCGCAGCAGGGCGGGGCGATCAGCAGCCGCAGTTTCATCCCCCACAAGTGCCATGCCTCCATCGGCGTGTTCGGCGCGGTCAGCGTCGCCACCGCGTGCCTGTACCCAGGCTCGGTGGCCAGTGACCTCAGCGACGTGCCTGCCGGCGACCACAAACGCCTGGCGGTGGAACACCCCACGGGCGAATTCACCGTGGCGGTGCACACCGACAACGGCAAAGTGGTCAGTTGTGGCCTGGTGCGCACCGCGCGGTTGCTGTTCGATGGCAAGGTTTGCATTGGCTGAAGTGGCGCAGGTCCCCTGGTAGCAGCGGACCTGGCCGCGTCCCGGGCGCCGCGTAGTGCCAGGCACTGCCCGCAAACGCCCGATGCTTCCCACCCTGCGAACTGGCGCAACGCGCCGCAGTCAGATTTACTGGTACCCTCATAGGGTTTACGTTTTTCTGATGCCCGCAGGTGCCAATGGACCGCTACGCCCCCCACCAATGGTTGCCCCATGAGAAGCCGAGCCTGCCCGGCTCGCCATCCACGCCATTGCACTCCACGCCCAAGCGCCTGGCCTTCGCTGCCGTTGGCCTGCTGGTGGCTATCACGGGCGGCCTGGGCAATGCCCTGGTCACGGCCAACCTGCAATTTCTGCAGGGTGCGCTGGGGGCCACCCAGGCGGAAATGGCCTGGCTGCCCGCCGCTTACGTCATGACCAACATTTCCATGAACCTGGTGCTGGTCAAGTTCCGCCAGCAGTTTGGTCTGCGCGCGTTCACCGAAGTGTTCCTGGTGCTCTACGCCCTGGTCACCTTCGCCCATCTGTTCGTCAACGACCTGAACTCGGCCATCGCCGTGCGTGCTGCCCACGGCATGACTGGCGCGGCGCTCAGTTCCCTGGGCCTGTACTACATGATCCAGGCCTTCCCTGCCAAGTGGCGGCTCAAGGCTCTGGTGCTGGGGTTGGGGGCCTCGCAACTGGCCTTGCCACTGGCCCGGGTGTTTTCCGAGGACTTGCTGCAGATCGCCGAATGGCGTGGCCTGTACCTGTTCGAACTGGGCCTGGCACTGACCGCCCTGGGGTGCGTGTTCATGCTCAAGCTGCCGCCGGGGGACCGCTTTCGCACCTTCGAACCGCTGGACTTCCTCACGTTCGCTATCCTTGCCACAGGCTTCGCCCTGCTGTGCGCGGTGCTGTCGCTGGGGCGTATCGACTGGTGGCTGGAAGCGCCCTGGATCGGCTGGGCGTCGGCTGCCTGCATCGTACTGGTCTTCACGGGCCTGGCCATCGAGCATAACCGCAGCAACCCCATGCTCATGACCCGCTGGCTGGGGAGCGGCGTGGCCATCCGTCTGGCCCTGGGGGTGATCCTCATCCGCATGGTGGCCTCGGAGCAGTCGACAGGCGCGGTGGGCTTTCTGCAGGCCCTGAACATGAGCCAGGAGCAGATGCGCAGCCTGTATTTCGTGATGCTGGTGGGCGCGGTCGCCGGGTTGGCCGTCAGCGCCTGGACCATTCGCCCGGAACACCTGTTCATGCCCTTGATCGTGTCGCTGGCGCTGATGGCCACGGGGTCGTACATGGACTCGTTTTCCAACAACCTCACGCGGCCCTGGAACATGTACCTCAGCCAGTTCCTGCTGGCTTTCGGCAGCACCTTCTTTGTGGGGCCGACCATGGCCCTGGGCACGCGCAACGTGGTCACCAACCCGCGGAACCTGATCAGCTTCTCGGTGCTGTTCGGCATCTGCAACAACCTGGGCGGCCTGATCGGCTCGGCGTTGCTGGGCACCTACCAGATCGTGCGGGAAAAATTCCATTCCAGCGTCATCGTCGAGCAGCTTACGCTGCTTGACCCCAGGGTACTGGCCCGCGTGCAGAGCAGTGCGTCGAGCTATGCCTCGGTAGTGGCCGACACGTCCTCGCGGACCAATCTGGGCTACCGCGCGTTGTCCACCGCCGCGACCCGAGAGGCCAACGTGCTGGCCTACAACGACGTCTTCATGTTCATCGGCGTGGTCGCGGTGCTGACCATGCTGTGGATATTCATCCGCAGCCTGTGGCTGCTGACCACCACAACCACCCAGGCGCCCCCTGCGGCGTCGCCTTCCGAACCTGCCAGCGGCGCCTCTTCTTCATGACCGAACCGACGACGACCACCACCAACGCCATCGCTTCCACCCCCGAAGGGGTTGCTCCGACTGCCACTGCGCCCCGCTCCCTGAGGGTGCGGGTCATCTCCACGCTGGTATTCGCCAGCATCGCGGTCGTTGGCGTATTGATCGTGCTCTATGCCTGGGAGCTGCCGCCGTTCAGCAGCAAGATCGAAAGCACCGAGAACGCCCTGGTGCGTGGCCAGACTACGATCATCGGCCCGCAACTGGCCGGCTACGTGTTTGAAGTGCCGGTACAGGACTTCCAGTTCGTCAAGGCCGGTGACCTGCTGGTGCGCCTCGACGACCGAATCTACAAACAGAAAGTGGACCAGTCCCTGGCCCAGTTGGAGCAGGCCAAGGCCAGCCTTGCCAACAACCTGCAGCAGCGTCGAAGCGCCGAGGCCACCATCGCCCAGCGCCAGGCCGCCATCGGTGACAGCGACGCCCAGGCGCAGAAAAGCGCCGCGGCCCTGCGCCGCAACGAAGCCCTGGTCAGCGACGGCTCCGTGTCCAAAAGCGAGCTGGACGTTGCCCGTGCGGCGAACGCCGCCGCCATTGCGGCCCTGGCCCAGGCCAAGGCCGCACTGGAAATTTCCCGTCAGGACCTGCAGACGGTCATCGTCAATCGCGCATCCCTGGAAGCGGCCGTCAGCAGCGCCGAAGCCGCGGTGGAACTGGCGCGCATCGACCTGTCCAACACCCGCATCACCGCCCCGCGTGATGGCCAGCTGGGCCAGATCGGCGTACGCCTGGGCGCCTACGTCAACATTGGTGCGCAGCTCATGGCCCTGGTGCCCGACACCCTCTGGGTCATCGCCAACATGAAGGAAACCCAGATGGCCGACGTGCGCGTCGGCCAGCCCGCCACGTTTACCGTCGACGCCCTCAACCACCTGCGCCTGCGCGGCCACGTGCAACGCATCTCGCCGGCCACCGGCTCGGAGTTCAGCCTGCTGCAGGCGGACAACGCCACGGGCAACTTCGTCAAGATTGCCCAGCGTATTCCGGTGAGGATCACCGTGGACAGTAACCAGCCGGAGGCGCAACGCCTGCGGCCGGGGATGTCGGTGGTGGTGAGTATCGATACCGGGTATGTGGTGGAGGATGAGCGAGGCGAGCCGGTGCGCGGGGAGGAGGATTGAGGTGTCGTCGAACCTGCCCCGGCTAGATAGGCTCAGGGGCGAGGGGCGGGGGCCTGCTGGAGTGTGAAATGCAGGTTCTTGAGTCCGTCGGTGGTGTTGACCAACGCATCGCTTCGGTACTGAAGGACGCGGCCCTTCACTTCCAGAGTCATAGCGCCTTGGTTTTGGCTGACCTTGACTGCATCGTCGTCCGACACCAGAAACGCCTGTGCGTGTGCCAGTTTTTCCAACACGCTGGCGTCGTCGCCGCTCTCTTGCGTGATGTAGTAGCGGTAGCTGAACGACGTCGTGGCGCCGCCGCTATTGTCACGAGCTCCGTAGAAGAAGAGGTTGTCCTGTAGAGGAACCTTGACGACCACTTTATCCAGCTCGGGAACGGCTTCGCTATCCAGCCAGTACCAGGCGTTGGCCAGCAAGGAAACGACCAGCAGCGCGTTGGCGAAGGGCTGGAAGCGGGCTCTAGTAATGCTTCCACTTTGCATATGCCACTCCTTTGCTGATCCATTCCTGGTCTTGAAAATCATCACCGTAGGGTGCTTCGCTCTGGCGTTGAGCAAGCTGAAGGTTGGCGTCTATGGAGACACTGCGAGGGTGGGGTGGGACACGCATGGATCATCCTGAAAAGCGCGGAAAGAGCGAATAGTACACGTCGCATGGACCAGGATGTTGCCAGAAACCAAGAACCAGGTGTTTCCTACAAGGTTGTCGGAAAGGCGTTCAATGACGGCGATGGTGAGGAGCACCCCTGTGGGACCGGGCGAAGCTCGGGAAGGCCTCGGCGCGGTGTGTCTGATGCACCGCAGCGCCTGCTTCCCGAGCTGGCGCCCGGTCCCACAGGGTGAACTGACCGCGATGGTGAGGAGCACCCCTGTGGGATCGGGCGAAGCTCGGGAAGGTGACGACGCGGTCTACCTGCGGGGCCTGCTTCGCGAATTGGCTCCCCAAGCAGGTCAACGCACCAGGCAAGGCTTCTTGTTATCGAACTTCCACCCCGGCACCAGGAACTGCATGGCAACGCTGTCGTCACGCGCGCCCAGGCCCATGCCTTTGTACAGTTCGTGGGCCTTGGCCACGGCATCCATGTCGATGTCCACGCCCAGCCCCGGCTTGGCCGGGACCTTGACGAAGCCGCCTTCGATCTTCAGCGGCTCCTTGGTCAGGCGCTGGCCGTCCTGCCAGATCCAGTGGGTGTCGATGGCCGTGATGTCCCCCGGGGCGGCAGCGGCCACCTGGGTGAACATGGCCAGGGAAATGTCGAAGTGGTTGTTGGAGTGCGAGCCCCAGGTCAAGCCCCAGTCGTTGCACATCTGCGCGACACGCACCGAGCCCTGCATGGTCCAGAAGTGCGGGTCGGCGAGGGGGATGTCCACCGATTGCAACTGGATGGCGTGGCCCATCTCGCGCCAGTCGGTGGCGATCATGTTGGTGGCGGTGGGCAGGCCAGTGGCGCGGCGGAATTCGGCCATCACTTCACGGCCCGAATAGCCATTTTCCGCGCCACAGGGGTCTTCGGCATAGGCCAGCACCTTGTGCTGGTCGCGGCACAGGGCGATGGCTTCTTTCAACGACCAGGCGCCGTTGGGGTCCAGGGTGATGCGCGCATCCGGGAAGCGTTCGGCCAGGGCGGTGACTGCTTCGATTTCCTCGGCGCCGCGCAACACGCCACCCTTGAGCTTGAAGTCATTGAAACCGTATCGGGCCTTGGCGGCTTCGGCCAGGCGCACCACGGCTTCCGGGGTCAGGGCTTTCTCGTGGCGCAGGCGGCTCCAGTCGTCGCTGGCATCCGGCTCGCTGCGGTAGGCCAGGTCGGTGGCGCCGCGGTCGCCCACATAGAACAGGTAGCCAAGCATTTTCACCGCGTCGCGCTGCTGGCCTTCACCCAGCAAGGCGGCCACCGGTACTTCAAGGAACTGCCCGAGCAGGTCCAGGAGGGCGGCTTCCATGGCCGTCACCGCGTGAATGGTGATGCGCAGGTCGAAGGTCTGCAGGCCACGCCCGGCGGCATCGCGGGCGGCGAAGGTGCTGCGCATCTGGTTGAGCACGCGCTGGTATTGGCCGATGGGCTGGCCGATCACCAGGCTGCGAGCGTCTTCCAGGGTCTCGCGGATGCGCTCGCCCCCTGGCACTTCGCCAACCCCGGTGTTGCCGGCGCTGTCGGTGAGGATAACGATGTTGCGGGTGAAGAACGGGCCATGGGCGCCGCTGAGGTTGAGCAGCATGCTGTCGTGGCCGGCCACGGGAATGACCTGCAGGGCGGTGACCACGGGGGTGTTGCTGTGTGCTGGGTGGCTCATGTCGGTTTTCCTGTTCGCGCGAAAAGGGTCAGATGGTTTTGCTCAGCGTCGCGCCATGAGGGGCGGCAGGAGCGATAGGGGCAGGCCCCTTGGGCTGGGTGCGGGCGAAGAACACCAGCACCGCGGCCAGAATCGACGTGGCCGTGAGGCCGTACAGCCCGCCCTGGATGGAGCCTGTGCTCTGCTCCAGCAGGCCGAACGTAGCGGGGGCGACGAAACCGCCCAGGTTGCCCAGGGAATTGATCAAGGCGATGACGGCCGCGGCGATGCGCGCGTCCAGGTAACCCTGGGGGATGGGCCAGAACAGCGACGACGCCGATTTGAAGCCGATGGCGGCGAAGCACACGGCCACGAACGCGAAGATAGGGCCGCCGGTGGTCGACAGAAACATGCCCGCCGCCGCGATCAACAGCGCCGTGGCGACCCAGGCCTGCTGGAAGCGGAACTTGCCCGACAGGGCCGCGAACCCGTACATGGCGATGATGGAAATCAGCCACGGGATGGAGTTGAAAAAGCCCACCTGCACGTCACTGAGGTCGCCCATTTTCTTGATGATGCTGGGCAGCCAGAAGGTGGCGGCGTAGATCGTCAGTTGAATGCAGAAGTACAGCACGCAGAAGATCAGGATCTGACCATCCTTGAGCAGCTTGCCCAAGCTTGGCTTCACGGTCTGCAAGGCGTCGCGGTCCTTCTGTTCCTGGTCGATGACGCCCACCAGCGCATCCTGTTCGGCGCGGCTCAGCCACTTGGCGTCGTGGGGGTTGGAGTCCAGCCAGAACCACACGAAGAAGCCCAGCAGCACCGAAACCAGACCCTCGATGGCGAACATCCACTGCCAGCCCTTCAGGCCCAGGCCGTTGAGTTGCAGCAGCGCGCCGGACAGCGGCCCGGAAATAAGCGACGCCACGGCTGAGCCGCTGAGGAAGATGGCGATGGCCTTGCCGCGTTCCACCCCTGGCAGCCAGCGGGTGAAGTAGTAGATGACCCCAGGAAAGAAGCCGGCTTCGGCTACGCCCAGCAGTACCCGCAGGATGTAGAACTGGGTTTCATTCTGGACAAAGGCCATGAGCGTGGCGACCAGGCCCCAGGTGAACATGATGCGGGTCAGCCAGATGCGTGCGCCGACTTTCTGCAAGAGGATGTTGGAGGGGACTTCGAACAGCGCGTAGCCGATGAAGAACAGCCCGGCGCCCAGCCCATAGGCCGCTGCGCCGATGCCCAGGTCGTGCTCCATGTGCGTGCGCACGAAGCCGATGTTGACCCGGTCGATGTAGTTGACGATGAACATCAGGACGAACAGCGGCAGCACATGCCGCTTCACTTTGGCGACAGCACGGGCCAGCAGCGGATCGCTGTCGGCGGCGGCAGGCGATGGTTTTGAATTGCTCACGATTCGACGCTCCCACTGATTGTTTTTATGCGGGTAGGTGTGCATGGCGAACCATGTCGACAGTCATCGTACAAGTTGTGTTTTGAGGATGCAATGGGTTTATAAACCGGACATCTGTATTTAGAGAGCTCGGTGGAGGTGAACGGTATACTTGTCATACAAGAGTGGATGAGGGCTTGCGCTAATGACGGCGCAAGCCGATCTGGTAAGCTGGCTCATGATCTTCTGTGGCGGAACTTGCCTGCATGCACGACCAACCCAACGTACCGGTGCGCAAGCGCGCCACCAGCCTGGCCCATGACCTTGTCGAGGTGTTGAGCCAGCAGATCCTGCTGGGGCAGTTCCGCCCTGGCGACAAGCTGCCTTCCGAACCCACCATTGTTCGTGAGCACGGTGTCAGCCGCACGGTGGTGCGCGAAGCCATCTCGCGCCTGCAGGCCTCGGGGCTGGTGGAAACCCGCCATGGCATCGGTACCTTCGTGCTGGAGCGCGAATCGCAACTGGGGCTGCGCCTGACCGTGGACACCGCTGCCAGTGTGCGCGGCATCCTCGAACTGCGCCTGGGGCTGGAAGTGCAAGCCGTGGCCCTGGCCGCGCAGCGACGCAGCGACGACCAGTTGCGGCGCATGCGCCAGGCACTGGACGACTACCAGGCGCAATTGGCCAACAACGACAGTTGCGTGGAAGAGGACAAACGCTTCCACCAATTGATCGCCGAAGCGACGGGCAACACCTATTTCACCGAGATCATGCAGCACCTGGGTGACTCGATGATCCCGCGTACCCGGGTGAAGGCCGAAGAGCGCGGCGATGCGGACTTCGAGCGGCTGGGGTACCTGGCCAGCCTGGAACATGAGGCCATCTTCCATGCCATCCGCAAGCAAGACCCCGATGCGGCGCGGGCGGCCATGGTGTTGCACCTGACCAATAGCCGGGACAGGTTTTCCGGCGCCTGAATCGGTGTTGCCTGGTTTTATTGCCAGCCGAACCGGCGGATATAGAAACGCTTCATGGCCTGGGTCAGTGCCACGTAGGCGGCCAGAATCACCGGCAGGAACACGAAGTACAGCGGCGGCAATGCCTGCAGCTTGAAGTAGTGCGCCAGCGGGCCCATGGGCAGGAAAATGCCGATGGCCATGATCACCCCGGTCATCACCATCAGCGGCATGGCCGCGCGGCTTTGCAGGAAGGGCACTTTCGGGGTGCGGATCATGTGCACCACCAGGGTCTGGGTCAGCAGGCCGACAATGAACCAGCCGGATTGGAACAGCGTCTGGTGTTCCGGGCTGTTGGCGCCAAACACGTACCACATCAAGGCAAAGGTGGTGATGTCGAACACCGAGCTGATGGGCCCGAAGAACAGCATGAAGCGGCCTACTTCCGCCGGCTGCCAGCGCTGCGGGCGCATCAGCATTTCGTCATCGACGTTGTCGAACGGCACGGCGATCTGCGAAATGTCGTACAGCAGGTTCTGCACCAGCAGGTGCATCGGCAGCATGGGCAGGAACGGAATGAACGCGCTGGCCACCAGCACCGAGAAGACGTTGCCGAAGTTGGAGCTGGCGGTCATCTTGATGTATTTGAGCATGTTGGCAAACGTGCGGCGGCCCTCCAGCACGCCTTCTTCCAGCACCATCAGGCTCTTCTCCAGCAGGATGATGTCGGCGGCTTCCTTGGCGATGTCCACGGCACTGTCCACCGAAATACCGATGTCGGCGGTGCGCAGGGCTGGCGCGTCGTTGATGCCGTCGCCCATGAAGCCGACCACATGGCCGTTGGCCTTGAGCAGGCGCACGATGCGTTCCTTGTGGGCCGGGGTCAGCTTGGCGAAGACGTTGGTGGTTTCCACCGCCACGGCCAGTTCGGCATCCGTCATGTCCTCGATGTCGTTGCCCATCAGCAGGCCTTGCTGGGCCAGGCCCACTTCACGGCAGATCTTGGCGGTCACCAGTTCGTTGTCGCCGGTCAGCACTTTCACGGCCACGCCATGCTCGGCCAGGGCCTTGAGCGCGGGTGCGGTGCTTTCCTTGGGAGGGTCGAGGAAGGCGACGTAGCCGATCAGGGTCAGTTCGCGCTCGTCGCCGAGGCCGTAGGTATCCTGGGTGGGCGGGCGCTCGCTGGCGGCCACGGCCACCACGCGCAGGCCCTCCGCATTCAGCTCGGCGGTCACCTGACGGATGCGTGCCAGCAGCGTTGCGCCCAGGGGTTCCACCTGGTCGCCGTGGCGCACCTGGTGGCACACCGAAAGGATCTCTTCCACGGCGCCCTTGCAGATCAGCACGTGGTGCTGGTCATGCTCGGCGACCACCACCGACATGCGCCGGCGATTGAAGTCGAAGGGAATCTCGTCCACTTTGCGGTAGGCGGTGGTTACCTGCAGGTCGCGCTGCACGTCCACGTGTTCGAGCACGGCCACGTCCAGCAGGTTTTTCAGGCCAGTCTGGTAGTAGCTGTTGAGGTAGGCCATTTCCAGCACTTCGTCCGACTCCTGGCCCCAGACATCCACGTGGCGGGCGAGGAAGATCTTGTCCTGGGTCAGGGTGCCGGTCTTGTCGGTGCACAGCACGTCCATGGCGCCGAAGTTCTGGATGGCGTCCAGGCGCTTGACGATGACCTTCTTGCGTGACAGGAACACCGCGCCTTTGGCCAGGGTCGAGGTCACGATCATCGGTAGCATTTCCGGGGTCAGGCCCACGGCGATGGACAAGGCGAACAGCACCGCCTGCATCCAGTCGCCCTTGGTGAAACCGTTGATGAACAGCACCAGCGGGGCCATGACCAGCATGAAGCGGATCAGCAGCCAGCTGATCTTGTTGACGCCGCTCTGGAATGCAGTGGGGGCCCGGTCAGTGGCGCTGACGCGCTGGGCCAGGGCGCCGAAATAGGTGCCGTTGCCGGTGGCGATCACCACGGCGGTGGCGGCGCCGGACACCACGTTGGTGCCCATGAACAGGATGTTGTCCAGTTCCAGGGGGTTGCGGGTGGACGGGTCGCGCAGGTGCACGAACTTCTCCACCGGCATGGATTCACCGGTCATGGCGGCCTGGCTGACGAACAGGTCCTTGGCGGTGAGCAGCCGGCAGTCGGCGGGGATCATGTCGCCGGCGCTGAAAATCACCACGTCGCCTGGCACCAATTGCTTGATCGGCAACTCTGCGCGCAGGTGCCCTTCGGCGTTGCGACGGCGTACCGTGGCGGTGTTGCTGACCATCGCCTTGAGGGCATCGGCCGCCTTGTTGGAGCGCGCCTCCTGCCAGAATCGCAGCAGGGTGGACAGCACCACCATGGAGCCGATCACCAGGGTTGCCTTCATGTCCTCGGTGACGAACGACACGACCGCCAGCAGGGTCAGCAGCAGGTTGAAGGGGTTTTTGTAGCAATGCCACAGGTGCACATACCAGGGCAGCGGCTGTTCATGCTCCACCTCATTGAGGCCGACCTGGGCGCAGATGTCCTGGGCCTGGGCTTCGCGCAAACCATCCACATGGCTGCCCAGGCGGTCGAGCAATGCCTGGCTGTCACCACCGGCGGCGCTGACCAGCGTCTGGGCCAGGGTGGGCGGTATTTCCCGGCTGACATTGCTGTCGGCCAGGCTTTCGAACAGCGCCAGGCGGCGGAAATGCCGGGCGATGTGACGGGTGCGCAGGAAACCCGCGAAAAATTCTTTGAGCAGGGTGAAGTTCATGGCGCTGCTTTCCCCAGGTGGCAGTGGGGAGACCATCGCGCAGGCACGGGCGCTGTCCTGGCTGCAGCGATGCAGGCCGGGGCAGGTGAGTCATCAGAGAAGGGGAAGGTTCGCCATCTCTCGCGTCGGGGCGAGAGCACGGCAGGAAAGCTGCGCGTTATCTCGCCGAGAATATGCCGGTATCGATGACCGGCCGACTACTGTCGCTCGAACAAGTGCCCACGTGGGGTCTCCGCGGTGATTGAAAACGCGCGCAGCATACGCGTGGGGTTTGCGCGGAACAATAGGTGCACGGGGGTATGACTGAAGTTTCATGTTGGCGCCTTCCCGAGCTTCGCCCGGTCCCTCAGGCGGAGCGCCTAGCTCTGTGGGACCGGGCGAAGCTCGGGAAGCAGGCGATGCGGTCTATCAGGCGTCCAGCTCCAGGGCAAACAGCTCGGCCAGGGTCTGGCGACGACGAATCACCTTCACCTGCTCGCCATCGAGCAACACCTCGGGGATCAACGGCCGGCTGTTGTAGTTCGACGACATCGATGCACCATAGGCGCCGGTGGTATGGATCACCAGCAGGTCGCCCACTTCGGCGCGCGGCAAGGGGCGCGGGGCGACCAGGCCGCCTTCGTGCTGGGTGAAGACGTCACCGGACTCGCACAACGGCCCGGCCACGACGCTCGGTCGCAGCTCGCCGCCTCGCGGCTGGCCATCGCGGTCCAGCAGGGTGAAGCCGTGATAGCTGCCGTACATGGACGGGCGCATCAGGTCGTTGAAGCCGGCGTCCACCAGCACGAAATGCTGGCTGCCCATGTCTTTCACCGCGCGCACTTCAGTGACCAGCGTGCCGGCCTCGGCGACCAGGAAACGCCCCGGTTCGATCTCCAGGCGCACCGGGTGGCCCAGGTGCGCTTGCACACGCTCGCGCGCCGCGTTCCAGATGGCTGCGTAGCGCTCGGTGTCCACCGGTTGCTGGTCCGCCTTGTAGGGCACCGACAAACCGCCACCCGCGGAGATCGCCTCCAGGTCATGGCCCATGTCGATCACCGCGTCGGCCATGGCCGTGCATACTTCTTCAAGGTGCGCGTAGTCCACGCCCGAGCCGATGTGCATGTGCAGGCCCACCAGTTGCAGGTCGTACTGGCGCACTACCGCCAGAGCTTCGCCCAATTGGCTGTGCCAGATGCCATGCTTGCTGTTTTCACCGCCCGTGTTGGTTTTCTGGCTGTGGCCGTGGCCGAAGCCCGGGTTCAGGCGAATCCATACGCGGTGGCCGGGGTGCTGCTGGCCCAATTGGCGCAGCATGTCGATGGAGCCGCAGTTGACCTCAACGTCCAGCTCGATGATGCGCGCCAGGGTAGGGCGGTCCAGCAGGTCGCAGGTGAACACCACGCCAGCGGGCTCGCCTTGCGGGCTGAAACCGGCCAGTAATGCCCGTTCGATCTCGCCCAGCGACACCGCGTCCACCTGCACGCCCTGCTCGCGCATCAGTGTGAGGATGTGCACGTTGGAGCACGCCTTCTGGGCGAAGCGAATCACATCAAAGCCCTGGAGCTGGCTGATGCGCTGGCGGATCATCGCCGCGTCGTAAGTCCAGAACGGTGTGGCGAGTTGCTCAACGAGAGGCAGGTAGCGATCGAACATGGTCGTGGGCCGTGAAGGGGACAGGGGCCCATCATGGCGATTTCGTAGCATTCAGGAAAATATCTGTTTTTTCTCCTGCTATTCAGTTCTGATATGGGTGTTCGGTTCAATAGAGGTTTGTCATGGACATTTCCCTGCGCCACATCGAAGTGTTCCGCGCCGTCATGAACGCCGGCAGCGTCACCGGTGCGGCGCAACTGCTGTTCAGTTCCCAGCCGACGGTGAGCCGCGAGCTGGCGCGTCTGGAAAGCCTGCTGGGCATGGCCCTGTTCGTGCGTGAGCGTGGGCGCCTGACGCCCACGGCCCAGGGGCTGATGCTGTTCGAGGAAGTGCAGCGTGCCTACGTTGGGCTGGAGCAGATCGCCAGCGTCGCTGAATCGATCCGTCGCTTCGATCAAGGCCAGTTGAACATCACCTGCCTGCCCATGTTCGCTCAGGTCCTTCTGCCCGCGGCGTGCCAGGCCTTCAGCCGCGACTACCCGGGCGTGGCCGTAAGCATCACTGCCCAGGAATCGCCAGCGCTGGAAGAGTCACTGAGCGGCCAGCGTTTCGACCTGGGCCTGATTGAGAGCCGTCACCCGCCACGGGGCACGCGCGGGTTCGAGCTGTTCTGCGCCGACATGGTGGCAGTGCTGCCCACGGCGCATCCGCTGGCGGCCAAGGCTCGGCTGGAGCTGAGCGATTTCGACGGCCAGGCGTTCATTCACCTGTCGGGCCTGGACCTGTACCGCAAGATGCTCGACGAACAGTTTCGCCGCGCCGGGGTGCAGCGCCATGGGGTGGTCGAGACCAGCACGGCGGCCTCGGTGTGCGCCATGGTCCGCCAGGGGCTGGGGGTAGCCATCGTCAACCCGCTCACCGCCCTGGACGAATCGGCCCGCGGGCTGGTGCTGCGGCCGCTGGCCGTTGCCGCGCCGTTCAGCGTCAGCCTGATCCAGCCGCAGTACCGCCCACCGTCAGTGCTGGTGGAGGCCTTCACCGAGCGGTTGAAGGGTGAAGCGCAAAGGTTGCGGCAGGTGTTGAGCGTGGGCACAGAGGGCCACTGACCCGTGGCTGGCCACTGCCGGGCGTTACAGATCCGCCAGGGCTTCGCGCAGGTTGATGTCCGGCGCACTCTGCTCGGTCAGGTCCAACTGGCTTTCCAGGTCCACCAGGTGGTGAAACATGGCCTGCACGGCATGCTCGCTATCGCCGGTGTGCAGGGCGTCGAGGATGGCCTGGTGGTCGTCGCAGCGGCAGGATGGGGTGTCCAGGCGCTGGTACAGGGAAACGATCAGCGAACTGCGCACGATCAGATTGCCGAGAATTTCACGCAGCAAACGATTGCCACACAGGTCAGCCAGCATCAGGTGGAATTCGCTGCGCACCCGCACGGTTTCACGCCGGTCGCCGCTGGCCGAGGCCTGGCGTTCGGCGGCCATCTGCTCGGCCAGGCTGTCGGCGTGGGCGACCAGGGCGTCGGGGGTGATGGCTTCGACCACGGCTCGCTCGATGGCGCGCCGGGCGGCGAACACTTCGCGGGCCTCCTGGGCCGTGGGCTGCGAGACAATGGCGCCGCGGTTGGTCTCGATGGTGATGATGTGCTGCATGGCCAAGCGTTGCAGGGCGACCTGCACATGGTTGCGGTTGGCCTGCAGGGTTTCGACGATCTGTGCTTCTACCAGCCGCGTGCCAGGGCGCAGGCGCTGCTGGGCGATGGCGCGCGACAGGACGTCGACGATGCGGTTGACTTCCAGCTGTTTGGCGGTGACGGTGACGGAGCCCATATTTCCTCGAACGGTGTGCCCATGCAGATCCGGAGTGTGGATGCAGTGGGGGCGCATTATCCGTCAGCGGGGCGGCCTTTGAAAAGGTCGCCGGCGCCCCGCCGTCAGGGAAGTGGACCGATTAAACCATTGCAAGATGCTGCTTGCGCCGAGGGGGCGGGCAGGCCTGGTCTATGCGTTGGAGGTCGTCGCTATCCAGTCGCAGGGCTGCGGCGGCTGCATTCAGGCGCACATGCAGGGGGTCGACGGCCTTGGGGATGGCAATCACGCCGTCCTGGCGCACCGCCCAGGCCAGGCATACCTGGGCGGGCGTCACCTCGTGCTTGTCGGCAATCGAGCGCAGGTTCGGGTGGCCCAGCAGTTTGCCACCCTGGGCGATGGGGCAGTAGGCCATGGTCGGCAGCCCGTGGTCGCGGCTCCAGGGCAGCAGGTCGAACTCGATGCCCCGCGCCTGCGGGTTGTACAGCACCTGGTTGGTGGCGCAGCGAGGGTCGTCCAGTTCTTCGAGGTCGTCGACATCGAAGTTGGACACGCCCCAGCGGCCGATCTTGCCTTGTTCGCGCAGCCGCTCGAAGGCGTCCACCGTTTCGGCCAGCGGGTACTGGCCGCGCCAGTGCAGCAGGTACAAATCGATGTGGTCGGTGCCCATGCGCTTGAGGCTACGTTCACAGGCCGCAGCCACGCCGCTGCGGCTGGCGTTGTGGGGGTACACCTTGCTGACCAGGAACACCTGATCGCGGCGCGCTGTCAGCGCTTCGCCCACGACTTCCTCGGCGCCGCCGTCACCGTACATTTCGGCGGTGTCGACCAGGTTCATGCCCAGTTCGATACCCAACTGCAAGGCAGCGACTTCCTGGTGCCTGGCGTGGCGGTCTTCGCCCATGCGCCAGGTGCCCTGGCCGATGAGGGAAACGGATGCTTCTGCAAGTGGATGATGGCGCATAGCTACTCCATTGAAAGGGGATGGCTTATAGTCTGGCCAGCGCATGGGGCGCATCGTTCAATTTCAGGAGAAGGCATGGGCCGACACCTCGTGGTATGCCTGGACGGCACCAACAACCGCTTCAGCCTTCAACCCACGAATATTATCCGCCTGGTGCGCTGCGTGTCTGCCGACCCGGCGCAGGTCATGTCTTACTACGACCAGGGCGTGGGCACCTTCGGAGTACGCGAAACCCTGTTCGAATGGCAGAAACTGCCCTCGCGCTTGTGCGGGCTGGCTTTTGGCTGGGGCCTGAAGCGCACGGTAGAGGGGGCCTACCGCTTTCTGGCAGAGCATTGGCAGGAGGGCGACCGTATTTCGCTGTTCGGCTTTTCCCGTGGGGCCTACGCGGTCCGGGCCCTGGCGGCCTTGGTCGATGCCGTGGGCCTGGTGGCCGGGCACGAGGCGCATCTGTTCGACTATGCCTGGGCCATGCTGCAGGCGCGCAACGGCAACGGTCAGCCTGCGTTCAAGCTGCAGGACGAGTTCAAGGAGACCTTCGGTCGCCCGGTGCGGATTCATCTGCTGGGGTTGTTCGACACGGTCAAGTCCGTGGGCTGGATCTACGATCCGCTGGTGCTGCCCTATACGGCCAGCAATGCCGTGGTCGACCATGTGCGCCATGCCCTGTCGATCGATGAGCGCCGCTGCTTCTTTCGGCCCAATTTATGGCAGAAGCGCGACAACCAGGCGACGGATGTACGCCAGGTGTGGTTCGCCGGGGTACACAGCGACGTCGGCGGTGGCTACCCACCGGACCAGGCCGGCCCCGCCTTGCTGGCCTTGCGCTGGATGCTGGGGGAGGCGCGGGCCCTGGGCCTGCCCTTGGATGAGGACGGCTGTGCCCGCGAGTTGCAGCTGCTGGAAGCCGGCGGGCCGGGGCAGTTGCACGACTCCATGACCTGGCGCTGGAAACTGGCCGAATGGCTGCCGCGCCGGGCGTGGAGTTTCAGCCTGCACAAACGGGTGTTCGCCATCGGTAGCATGCCGCCGTTTGGCCAGCCGCAGCCGCGCTACATTGCCGAGAAGGCCCTGGTGCATCGCTCGGTGGTGCAACGGGTCGACAGCGGTGACTACCACCCGGTGAACCTGCCGCGCGTGTTCGGAGTGGTCGACGACCAGACCTTGCAGCAGCCCAGTGCTGCGACGGCAGCCGGCTTGCCAGCGAGCGTGTGAAGCGCTGATTTGATGCCAATCACCCACTGCAGGACGCGACCAGCACCTCCTGCAGCGCCTGCGCCGCGGCGGACAACTTGTGGTCCGCCAGGCGCATCAGGCCGATGCGCCGTTCTACCCGCGGCTCATCCAGGGCCACGCAGCAGGCCCCCAGTTCCTGCATCTGGGCGATGCACAACGACGGCACCGCGCTGACCCCCAGGCCACTGGCGACCATGCGCCCGACGGTGCTCAACTGGTGGCTTTCAAACGCGACGGACAATTTGCCATGGGCCGCGGCCAGGTCCTGCTCCAGCATCAAGCGCACGGCGGACGGCCGTTGCAGGGTGACGAAGTCTTCGCGCAACAGCTCTTTCCAGGTGATCTGCTGGCGCTGGGCCAGGGGCGAGTCCGCCGGTACCACGGCGACGAAGCGGTCCAGGTAGAACGGCGTGAATACCAGCCCCTGAGTGGAAGCCGGCTCGAAACCGATGCCCAGCTCGACCCGTCGGTGGCGGACCATTTCCAGCACCTGCTCGTTGATCACGTCATGCACTGCCACGTTGACCCTGGGGTGGCGGTCTCGAAAGCGTCTCAACGCAGGCGGCAGCCGGTTGCCGGCGAACGAGGGCATGGCGGCGATGGCGACCTTGCCGGTCTGCAGGGTGAAGTGCTGGCGCAGCAGCTCTTCGGCATTGTCCCAGTCGGCCAGCAGTTGCCGGGCCAGGGGCAATAACGTTTCGCCCTCGGGGGTCAGGGCCACGCTACGCGTCGTGCGCGTCAGCAGCGGGCCGCCCAGGTCTTCCTCCAGTGCCTTGATGGTCAGGCTCAAGGCCGGTTGCGATAGGTGCAGGCGCTCGCCGGCCTGGGCGAAGCTGAGGGTCTGGGCCACGGCCAGAAAGGCACGCAGGTGTTTGATGTTCATTGTTTTGCAAATCCAATCAATCCATCAGAAAAACAAAATTAACAAATTACTGCCGTGGCGAGAAGATGAACCCTGCACGCGTTGGCAGCTAAGCTGCCTAGGGGCTGTGTGAAATGTATTCCAGCGAAGGCCAGGCAAGGCGAAAACAGGCGAGGAAGCGGAGTTTACGTGTTGTAAATGAGCATTCCGAGCCTGTTTTCAACGCAGCATGGGCGAGTTGGGATGCATTTCGTACAGAGCCTGAAGCCCTACAACGACAAGAAAGGCGGATCGACATGGCTGGACTCGACAAGCGAGTGGCAACCTACGAAGAGGCCCTGGCAGGCCTGACCGACAACATGACGGTGCTGTCCGGCGGCTTTGGGCTGTGCGGCATCCCGGAAAACCTCATTGCTCACATCAAGCGCATGGGCGTGCGCGGCCTGACCGTGGTGTCCAACAACTGCGGGGTCGATGGTTTTGGCCTGGGTGTGCTGCTGGAAGACCGGCAGATCCGCAAGATGATCGCCTCCTACGTGGGTGAGAACGCCCTGTTCGAACGCCAACTGCTGGACGGCGAACTGGAAGTGGACCTCACCCCCCAAGGCACCCTGGCCGAGAAGATGCGTGCCGGTGGCGCCGGCATCCCGGCCTTCTACACGGCCACCGGCTACGGCACGCCAGTGGCTGAAGGCAAGGAAGTGCGCGAGTTCAACGGCCGCAAGTACATCCTCGAAGAAGCCATCACTGGTGACTTCGCCATCGTCAAGGGCTGGAAGGCCGACCATTTCGGCAATGTCATCTACCGCCACACGGCGCAGAACTTCAACCCGCTGGCCGCCGCGGCCGGCAAAATCACGGTGGTGGAGGTGGAAGAGATCGTCGAGCCGGGCCAACTGCCCCCCAGCCAGATCCACACCCCCGGTATCTACGTGGACCGGGTAATCCTGGGCACTTTCGAGAAACGCATCGAAAAACGCACCGTCAAGGCCTGACGCCTGGCCCCACAGAACAACAAGAGGTCTTGTACATGGCACTTACCCGCGAACAGATGGCCCAGCGCGTGGCCCGCGAACTCAAGGATGGCTACTACGTGAACCTGGGCATCGGCATCCCGACCCTGGTGGCCAACTATGTACCCGAGGGCATCGACGTGATGCTGCAATCGGAAAACGGCCTGCTGGGCATGGGCGAGTTTCCCACCGAGCAGACCCTCGACGCCGACATGATCAATGCCGGCAAACAGACGGTGACCGCCCGCGCCGGGGCGTCGATTTTCGACTCTGCGCAGTCGTTCGCCATGATCCGCGGTGGCCACGTGGACCTCACGGTGCTGGGCGCTTTCGAGGTGGACGTGCAGGGCAATATCGCTTCGTGGATGATCCCCGGCAAGCTGGTCAAGGGCATGGGCGGTGCCATGGACCTGGTGGCCGGTGCCGACAATATCATCGTCACCATGACCCACGCCTCCAAGGACGGCGAGTCCAAGCTGCTCCCCCAGTGCAGCCTGCCGCTGACCGGTGCGGGGTGCATTCGCAAGGTGCTGACCGACCTTGCGTACCTGGAGATCGAGGACGGTGCCTTCATCCTGCGTGAGCGGGCGCCGGGCATCAGCGTGGAAGAAATCATCGCCAAGACGGCGGGCAAGCTGATCGTGCCGGATGATGTGATCGAAATGCAGTTCTGATTGCCGGAACACACCCGGTCCCTCAGGGGAAGACGCCAATAACAATAAAAATTGGGAAATATCATGGCTGTAGACATTGAAGAGGGCCGCTACGCCCGGTTCGCCCTGCGTTGCTCCAGCTGGGCCGAACGCTGGTTCCCCGACGCCTGGGTGTTCGCCGCCGTCGCGGTGGTGGCGGTGGCCCTGGCGGCCCTGGCCGTCGGCGCCAAGCCCACCGACACCGCTACCGCCTTCGGCGATGGCTTCTGGAGCCTGATCCCGTTCACCATGCAGATGGCCTTCGTGGTCATCGGCGGCTATGTGGTCGCCAGTTCGCCACCGGCCGTGAAACTCATCGACCGCCTGGCGCGCCTGCCGGGCAACGGCCGCTCGGCGGTGGCCTGGGTGGCGTTGATCTCCATGCTGGCTTCGCTGCTCAACTGGGGCCTGTCCCTGGTGTTCGGTGGTTTGCTGGTGCGCGCGCTGGCCCGACGCACTGACCTGAAAATGGACTACCGCGCCGCCGGTGCCGCAGCCTACCTGGGCCTGGGCGCGGTATGGGCGCTGGGGCTATCGTCGTCCGCAGCGCAGTTACAGGCCAACCCCGGTAGCCTGCCGCCCTCCATTCTGGCGATTACCGGCATCATCCCGTTTACCCAGACCATTTTCCTCTGGCAGTCCGGGGTGCTGTTGGCCGCCTTGGTTCTGGTGTCGCTGGTGATCGCCTACGCCACCGCGCCCGGCCCGGGCAGCGCCCGCGATGCCCAGGCGTGCGGCGTCGACCCCAGCTTCAGCGCGCCGCCCCCTGCCAGCCGCAGCCGCCCCGGCGAATGGCTGGAACACAGCCCGTTGCTGACCGTGCTGCTGGTGCTGCTGGCTGCCGGCTGGCTGTACCATGAATTCGCCACCAAGCCGGTGCTCACCGCTATTTCCGGGCTCAACACCTACAATTTCCTGTTCATCATGCTCGGCGCCCTGTTGCACTGGCGCCCGCGCAGCTTCCTCGATGCCGTGGCCCGCGCAGTGCCGACCACCACCGGGGTGCTGATCCAGTTCCCGTTGTACGGTTCCATCGCGGCGATCCTGACAACGGTCAAGGGCAGTGATGGCCAAGCCTTGGCCCACCATATCTCGACCTTTTTCGTGCAGATCGCCTCCCACGACACCTACGCGCTGCTGATGGGCGTGTACTCCGCCGTGCTGGGCTTTTTCATCCCGTCGGGGGGCGGCAAGTGGATCATCGAGGCGCCGTATGTGATGCAGGTGGCCAACGACCTCAAGTACCACCTGGGCTGGGCCGTGCAGATCTACAACGCCGCCGAGGCGCTGCCCAACCTGATCAACCCGTTCTACATGCTGCCGCTGCTGGGCGTGCTGGGGCTCAAGGCCCGGGACCTGATCGGCTTCAGCTTCGTGCAGTTGCTGGTGCATGTGCCCCTGGTGTTGGTGCTGTTGTGGGCGCTGGGCACCACGTTGCAGTACGTGCCGCCACTCGTGCCGTGATCAGGCCGGGGCAGTGAAACCATAGGCCCGCTGTACCTGGGCCACGCGGGTGATGCACTGCCGGTACCATTGCCCTCGTCCCTTGGCGCGGGCATCGGTGTGCTCGGCATGGTGTTTCCAGGCCAGGATCGCCGCCTCGCTGGCCCAGTACGACACGGTAATGCCCAGGCCGTCCTCGCCACGGGCCGATTCCACGCCCAGGAGCCCGGGTTGCTCGGCCGCCAGGCCGACCATGCGCTCGGCCACCTCACCGTAGCCGTCGTCGATCTCGGTGCGGGTCGAGGTAAAGATCACGGCGAAGTAAGGCGGCTGCGGTGTCTTCGCGAACATCCTCAAACCCTCCGCTGTGCAGCGTGCAACAGCGCGGTCAACACAGGCGGCACGCGGCCTTCCAGCGCCGCGCGCTCGGGTTGGAACAGGGTGGCGACGAAGAACGGGTGGCCCTCCAGTTGCACGGCGCGTACTTCGCCGTTTGCGTCGTGGGCACAGGGGCGCAGCGGCCCGGCCAGCAGCGCTTCGGCGAACGCGGGGTTGAGCCCGTAGTTGCAGTGGTAGCCTTCCTCGATGACCAATTCCTCATAGGCCTGGGCGATCAGCGTGCCCGGTTGCAGGTGCAGGGTGCCGCGTACCTCTACCAGTGAACAGCTCAGCGGGCTGATAATCGCCCGCGCCGCTTGCGGGGTGCTTTCGCCGTGCTCGGCGTCGGCCCAGCCTAGCGCGTTGCGGGCGTACTCCAGCAACGCGTGCTGGAAGCCCGCGCAGGTACCCAGAAATGGAATGCGCTGCTCTCGGGCATGGCGGATGGCGGCCAGTGCGCCCTCCAGGCTGCGATAAGGGCTGCCTGGCATGCACCAGAAGGCATCGAACGGCTGCGCCAGGGTAGCGGCGCTGATCTGGTCAGTCGCCAGGCAACGGGCCTCCACACTCAGCCCCAGGGCCCTGGCCGCCAAGGGCAGGGCGGCCTGGATGGCACGGTGGGCAGTGATGGACGCATCGAAATCGCCGACCAGGGCGATGTGCAGCGGGCGCGTGGGTGACATGGGCTGTGTTCCTTCAGTGAGCCTTGCCGGGTGGCTGGGGGCTACTATAGGCTGGCGCCAGCGCAATCAATATTGGCATCTCGGCAAAGTATCCGTGCATTCATGCAATATCGAATCAATCATCACGACCTGACATTGATCCTGGCGCTGGTACGGGCGCGCGCCCTCGCGCGGGCGGCTGAATTGCTGAAGGTGGACGTGTCCACGGTGTTTCGCTCGATTCGACGCCTGGAGTCCGCCCTGGGGCAGGCCTTGTTCGAAAAGAGCCGTGCCGGTTACTTGCCCACGGCCCTGGCAGTGAGCCTGGCTGCGCAGGCGGAACAGGCTGAACAGGCGTTGCAGGTGGCCCAGGTGAGCGTCGAGCAGGGCGGCGAAGTGGTGAGCGGCACTGTGCGCCTGACCTGTACCGACGCCGTGCTGCAGCACTTGCTGCTACCGGCGCTGGCGACGTTCATGCCGCGCTACCCGGCACTGGCGCTGGAACTGGCCACCAGCAATGATTTTGCCAACCTGACCCGGCGGGACGCCGACCTGGCCCTGCGCCTGACCCAGGCGCCGCCCGAGCACCTGGTGGGCTGCCGGCTGGGGGCGGTGCCTTATCGGGTGTGTGCCAACCAGGGGTATCTTGATACCTGCGGCACGGCTGACCTGGCGCAGATGAGCTGGATCGCGGCGGATGACTTTATACCCGACCACCCGGGAGTGGCCTGGCGGCGCGAGCACTTGCCGGGGGTGACGCCGATGTACCGGGCCAGCTCGATGCTGGCCGTGGCACAACTGGTGCGCGCGGGCCTGGGCGTGGCGGTGTTGCCGACGTTCCTGATGCAGGGGCTTGCACCGTTGGGCGAGCCGCTGGCGGGGCACGACAGCGCACTGTGGTTGCTGACCCGCCCGGATTGCCGGGCTCTGCGCTCCGTGGTGACGTTGTTCAACGAACTGCGTTCGGCCATATCCCTGGCAGGCCATGGTCGATGACCTGCCTGTTGCGGGAGCGGGCTTGTGCGCCTGGTCCCCGGCTTCATGGCATGCCATTGGCCCCATACAGCACAAAGCCCTCACGGCCCTGAAGCCGCTGATAGTAGGCTTCCACGGCTGGTAACCGGGCATGCTCGATGGGCGTCATCTTCCAGCGGTTCACCGAGAGCCCCAGTACCACATCGGCCAAGGTGAACGCGGCGCCGGTGACATACGCCCCGGTGTGCGCCAACTGCCCCTCCAGAATGCCCATCATGCGGTTCCACTGCGCTGCACCGGCCGCCAGATTCGCCGCCTCCTGGTAAGCCGGGTCCTGACGTATCAGCGCGGTGAACGGGTAACGCCACGCCGGGTTGAGTTCCGTGGCCTGCCAGTCCATCCACTGCTCCACCAGCGCGCGGGCGCGGGCATCACTGGGCAGCAGGCCCTGGTCGCCGTGCTTGGCGGCCAGGTAGCGGCAAATGGTATTGGACTCCCACAGTGGCCCGCGCTCGTCCACCAGTACGGGCACCTGGGCGTTGGGGTTCAGGCGCAGGTAGTCATCAGTGTGGGTCGAGGCGAAGCCGTTGCCGTAGTCCTCGCGAATGAACCCGACACCCAGTTCGTGCAGCGTCCACAATACCTTGCGCACGTTGATCGAAGTGTCGCGCCCCAGTAGGCGAACGGGCATGTCCATGGTGCAATCCTGTGCGGGCCGATAGGAACTGCTGAATCTACCCTGCCGGCCCGGGGTTCGTCACGGTTTGCTGGTGGTGCTCGAAGGGCTGTCGGGCTTGGTGTTGCTGTTGCCCATGGAGCTGCCTTCGGGGTTGCCGCCTTGCACCGGCTTGATCGGCTGGCTGCCCGCGGGCATGTCCGGGCCGGCGGAGCCGTCGGTGTTGCCATTCTGCATGCGCGTGCCGGTGCCACTGGGCACGCCGATTTCCGCAGGCGTGGTGCCGATAGCGCCATTGGGGTTGGCAGGGTTGGTGGGCCCGGTGCTGTCGTCGGCGAAGGCGCCGGCGCTGAGCAGGGTGGTCAGGGCCAGGGCGGCCCAACGGGAAGTATTCATGAACAGTCTCCTTTCCATGATCGCTACAGGCATTGGGCTGCGCGCAGGATGGCAAGGTGCCCGCATGCCGACAGGCGGTTGACGGCGCGGTGCGGGCGGGGGTATGTTTCCCCCATGAACCTATCCCTGTTGCTGCCCGCCATGAGCATTATTATTACCGCCATTCCTCATTTGGCGGGCTAGCTGGCAGCTGCACCGAACCCGCCCTCGTGGCGGGTTTTTCTTGAAACGTCACCAGGGCTCCGACCAGAACGGAGACCGTACCGTGAGTGACACCGCCACCGCCCAGCTTGCCTGGTATGCCCGCAAGACCCTGGAAGCCAAGGTCTACGACCTGGCCATCGAAACGCCCCTGCAAGCAGCACCGGCATTGTCCGCGCGCCTGGGCAACCAGATCCTGCTCAAGCGCGAAGACCTGCAGCCCACTTACTCGTTCAAGATTCGCGGTGCCTGCAACAAGCTGGCGCAACTGACGGCCGCCGAGCGCGCGGCCGGGGTGGTGACCGCCTCGGCGGGCAACCATGCCCAGGGTGTGGCACTGGCGGCGCGCGAGCTGGGCATAAAGGCGGTCATCGTGATGCCTGAGACGACCCCGCAGTTGAAGGTGGACGGTGTGCTGTCCCGCGGTGGCCAGGTGGTGCTGCACGGCCCGGCGTTTCCCCAGGCCCTGGCCCACGCGCTGGAGCTGGCCAAGCAGGGCATGACCTTCGTGCCACCTTTCGACGACCCGGACGTGATCGCCGGCCAAGGCACCGTGGCCATGGAAATTCTGCGGCAACAGCCTGATGGCCTGGACGCCATCTTCGTGCCGGTGGGCGGCGGAGGTTTGATCGCCGGCATCGCCGCCTACGTCAAATACCTGCGCCCGCACATCCGCGTCATCGGTGTCGAGTCCGAGGGCTCCAACTGCCTGCAGGCGGCGCTGGCGGCGGGGGAGAGGGTGGTGCTGGGCCAGGTCGATACCTTCGCCGACGGCGTGGCGGTGGCGCAGATCGGCGCGCACTGCTTCGACATCTGCCGGTTGTGGGTAGATGAGGTGATTACCGTGAGCAACGACGAGCTGGGGGCGGCGATCAAGGATATCTACGACGACACGCGCTCCATCACCGAGCCGTCGGGGGCATTGGCGGTGGCTGGCATCAAGCGCTACGTGGCGACGCGGGGTGTGCGCGGGCAGACGCTGGTGGCCATCGATTCGGGGGCCAACGTCAATTTCGATCGTCTGGGGGACTTCGCCGAGCGGGCGGGGCGGTGCGGCAGGCAGGAAGCGGTGTGTTGACGGTTCCCGCGTATCGCCCGGTCTTGCAGCACCGGGCGATACGCGGATATCAAGCGGCTGGGCTGATCAGACGACCACCGACAGCAGCATGATAAAGACCAGCGCCACCACGGAGAGGATGGTTTCCATCATGCTCCAGGTCTTGAAGGTCTCGGCCACGGTCATGTTGAAGTACTGCTTCACCAGCCAGAAACCGGCGTCGTTGACGTGGGACAGGATCACCGAGCCTGCACCGGCGGCCAATACCAGCAGTTCGCGGTTGACGCCCGGGATCAGGTCGACGACCGGGGCGACGATGCCAGCGCCGGTAATGGTGGCCACGGTCGCGGAACCAGTGGCGATACGAATTACCGCAGCCACCAGCCAGGCCAGCAGAATCGGCGAGACGTGGGCCTGTACAGCCATTTGACCAATCACGTTGCCCACGCCGGTGTCCACCAGCATCTGCTTGAAGCCGCCACCGGCGCCTACGATCAGGATGATGGCGGCGGTCGGCGCCAGGCTCTGGTCCAGCAGCTTCATGATCTTGGCGCGGTCAAAGCCCCGGGCATAGCCGAAGGTGTAGAAGGCCAGCAGCAGGGCGGCCAGCAGCGCGGTGATCGGGTGGCCGATGAGGTCCATCCACTGGCGGAAGATGTGCTCGGCCGGCAGGAATACGTCGGCGAAGGTCTTGAGCAGCATCAGGAACACCGGCAGCAGCACGGTGATCAGGGTCACGCTGAAGCTGGGCAGGTTCTCGTGCTGCGATTCCTTGGCGATTTGGTCCATCAGTTCGGTGGACGGGTTGCCCGGCACGTACTTGGAAATGAAGCTGCCGAACAGCGGGCCGGCGATGATGGCGGTTGGCAGGCCAACGATCAGGCCGTAGAAAATGGTCTTGCCGATGTCAGCCTTGAAGATGCCGATGGCCAGTAGCGGGCCCGGGTGCGGTGGCACCAGGCCGTGCACTACCGACAGGCCGGCCAGCAGCGGAATACCGATCTTGACCAGCGACACGCCAGAGCGGCGGGCCACGATGAACACCAAGGGAATCAGCAGCACGAAGCCGATTTCGAAGAACAGCGGAATGCCCACCAGGAAGGCCGAGCACATCATGGCCCAGTGCACTTTCTGTTTGCCGAAGGCACGGATCAGGGTCTGCGCGATCTGGTCGGCACCACCGGAGTCAGCCATCAGCTTGCCGAGCATGGTGCCCAGGGCCAGCACGATACCGACGAAGCCCAGCACGCCGCCAAAGCCGTCCTGGAACGATTTCATCACCTTGGCCACGGGCATGCCCGAGGTCAGCCCGAGGAAGCCTGCGGCGATGGTCAGCGCCACGAACGGGTGAACCTTGAGCTTGGTGATCAGCAGCACGAGCCCGACGATGGTGATCAAGGCGTCGAGCAAAAGGAAGGTGTCAGTCGGTAGACCCAGCATCAGGGTATGCCTCTTCTTGTTGTGGTCGGAGCAATAATAGTTGAGGTAGCGCTGTCTTGTTCGGGGTCATGAAATCACGCCGAATGAGGCAACGAAGCGCCGTCCCGATTGTGCAGCCACGCATCCACCGTCTCCGCCAGTTCGGCGATCGGTTGGCTCGCGTCCAAAGGCAGGGTCAGCGGCTCGCCGACGGGGGATTCGAGGGTCGCGAACTGGCTGTCGATCAGGCTGGCAGGCATGAAATGATCGGGGCGATGGTTGACGCGGTCGGCGGCTTCCTCGCGAGACAGTTGCAGGAACACGAAGCCCAGGCCCGGCACGGCGGCGCGCAGTTTGTCGCGGTAGGCGCGCTTGAGGGCCGAGCAGGTCAGGATGGCGCGTTCGCCACTGGCCACGCACGCACTCATTTCCTCGCCCAGGCGGGTCAGCCAGCCGGCACGGTCTTCGTCGTCGAGGGGGATTCCGGCAGACATTTTCTTGATGTTGGCGGCAGGGTGGAACACGTCACCTTCAATGAGGCGACCTCCGCTACGCTGGCTGATAGCATTGCCGACGCTGCTCTTGCCGCAGCCCGCAACACCCATCACCACGATCGCGGAAAGAGGGAAAACCATCGGTATCTCCTGCAGGAACAGCGCGTGCAGAGGATCCTTGGAAAGGCTACCCCAGCGGCGACTGCGCCCTGATCTTATTGATATGTTTTGAGCAGCCTTTGCCCGGGGAGTTGCACTTGGTGAAATAATTCCACCATTGCCCTGTGCGAAAGACAGCGCTACCTTAGCCGCCACCCCTATTAATGGCAAGTCGAAAACAATAAGACCCATGACCCGTACCGGCTCTCGCACTACCGGACGCCCGACGCTTTCCGAGGTCGCGCGGCTGTCCGGCGTATCCCCCATTACTGCTTCCCGGGCCCTGCGGGGCGTGGCTACCGTGGCTCCGGCCCTGGCGCTGAAGGTCCACGAGGCCGCCCAGCAACTGGGTTACGTGGCCAACCCGGCGGCCCGCGCGCTGGCCTCGGCGCAGAGCCAGTCCATCGTGGTGCTGGTGCCGTCGTTGTCCAACCAGTTGTTCATCGACACCCTGGAGGCCATCCACGACGTGATGCGCCCACGGGGCCTGGAAGTGCTGATCGGCAACTCCCACTATGACATCCATGAAGAAGAAAACCTGATTCGCAACTACCTGGCGTATCAGCCCAGGGGCCTGCTGCTGACCGGTTTCGAGCGTACCGAGGCGTCGCGGCGGCTGTTGGCCGCCAGCGGCGTGCCGTGTGTGCACATGATGGAACTGGACGCTACCCCAGGCGTGGCCTCGGTGGGTTTTTCCCAGGAGCAGGCTGGCGCGGTGGCGGCCCGGCACTTGTTGTCACGGGGGCGCAAACGCCTGGCCTACATTGCCGCGCAACTCGACCCGCGGGTGCTGCAACGCGGTGATGGCTTTCGCCAGACCCTGCAGGCCGCCGGTTGTTTCGACCCGGCGCTGCAATTGATGGCGCCCACGCCGTCGTCCATTGGCCTGGGGGGCGAGTTGTTCAATGACTTGCTGCGCCGCCACCCGGACGTGGATGGCATCTTTTTCTGCAATGACGACCTGGCCCAGGGCGCTATCCTGGAAGCCTCGCGCCAGGGCCTCAAGATACCCGAGCAGGTCGCCATGGTCGGGTTCAACGACCTGCCGGCCTCGGCGCACCTGGTGCCGCGCCTCACCTCCATCCGTACCCCGCGTGCCGCCATTGGCCGCCAGGCGGCGCAATTGCTGCTGGGCCTGCTGGACGGCAAGCCCGCCGCGCACCCCACCCAGGACCTGGGCTTCGAATTGGTCGTACGCGAAAGCTGATTCCCGTGCCGCGCTGCATTGCACCTGCACCTGCAGCAGTGGCCGCCAGGCCGCGCCTGGCATCACTGGGGCGCAGGCCGGGTACGCGGGCGGGTGGTCCCGGCTACTGGCGTTCTGCTTGCAAGCGCTTGGGGGCTGGCTATGCTCAGCGCTTGAGCCATCAGGAGTTGTCCGATTCAGGGAAGAAAGCACAAGGAATGTTGCGCCAGGGTTGGTTCTTGCCCTCATTCCTCCACCGTCGGTTTCTGCCAGCACTGGATGCTTGAGGTCTTCGAACCATGTTTGATTCCCATCGCAAAGCCGATGCAGCGCTTATTGCCCGCCTTTCCGCCGACCTGGCCTTCGCCAACGCCCGCCTGGCGGCCATCAGCCGGTCGATGGCCCTGATCGAGTTCACGCCCGGAGGGCTGATTCTGGAGGCCAACGCCAATTTCTGCACAACCATGGGTTATACCGCCGACGAAATTCGTGGCAAGCATCACCGGCTGTTCTGCGAGGACGGTTTCCACAAGAGCGAGGAATACTCGCGCATGTGGCAGCAGTTGCAGCGTGGTGAACCCCTGAGCGGCACCTTCCTGCGGTTGGACAAGAGCGGCCGCGAGGTCTGGCTGGAGGCCAGCTACATGCCGGTGCTGGGCGAGAACCGGGAGGTGAAAAGTGTCATCAAGGTGGCCGCCGACATCTCCCAGCACGTGCATGAAGAGCATGAAAGCGAAAGCAAGCTCAAAGCCATTGGCCGCTCCATGGCCGTGGTGGAGTTCAGCCCCGACGGCCGGGTCATGAGCGCCAATGACAATTTCCTCCAGGCCATGCACTACACGCTGAACGAAGTCGTTGGCAAACACCACAGCCTGTTCTGCACCCGGGCCGAAGCCGAGTCGCCTGCCTACAAAGCCTTCTGGGCCTCGCTGAACCGCGGCGAATACCATTCCCACCGCTTCGAACGTGTGGACAAACATGGCCGGGTGGTCTTTCTGGAAGCCTCTTACAACCCGATCTTCGACACCAAGGGGCGCCTGTACAAAGTGGTGAAATACGCCAGCGACATCACCGCGCAGATCAACACTCAGCAATCCGCCGCCGAGGCCGCCCATGCCACCTCGGTGCAGAACGATGTGTGTGCGCAGAAAGGGTCGAATGTGGTGCGCCAGACCGTGGACGTGATCAAGGAAATCTCCAACGACCTCAACGAAGCGGCGCGCAGCATCGATGCGGTGAACAAACAGTCGGAGATCATCGGCAAGATCGTACAGACCATTCGTGGCATCGCCGACCAGACCAACCTGTTGGCCCTGAACGCGGCCATCGAGGCTGCGCGCGCTGGCGAGCACGGCCGCGGGTTCGCCGTGGTCGCCGACGAGGTCCGCACCCTGGCGGCGCGTACCAGCCAGGCCACGGTGGAAATTGTCGACGTGGTACGCCAGAACAACGACCTGTCCGCCAGCGCCGTGGCCAGCATGCAGTCGAGCCTCAGCCGCACCGGGCTGGGGGTGGAACTGGCGAATGAGGCGGGGGAGGTGATCCTGGAAATTCAGGAAGGGTCACGGCATGTGGTGGATGCGATCAGCCAGATCAATTCGACGTTGCAGTTGCATTGACCATAAGCCGAATGGGGTTGCCATGAACGTCAGTACGGCGGCCCCACAGGCAATGTGCGAGGCATCAACCTCGCGCCTGCCCTAGTGATGGACCCCAGGCCACCGCGGCATTTCACCCCGCACCCCTTCGTACCATTTCCCCATCTGCAGCAACCATTCATCGGCAAACCGTGGGCCTATCAGTTGCAAGCCTACCGGCATGCCGTCGTCGGTGAACCCGCAGTTGATCGACAAGGCCGGCTGCTCGCCCATGTTCCAGGGCAGGGTAAAGGCAATATGTTCGAACGGTTTCTGTGGGTCGTTGCCCGGCGACGGCCAGTCGGCCGGGAAGGTATCGACCTGGTTGGTGGGGCACAGCAGCAGGTCCACCTGGTCGAAGACCTGAGCGGCGCGGCGGCGCATTTCGAAGGTCTGGTTGAAGCCTTGCACGGCCTGCACGGCGGTGTATTCGGCGGCGGGTGCGGCCCACTCGCGAACGTAGGGCAGTACTTTCTCGAACTGGGCGCTACCCATGGCGCTGAGCTCAGCCCATTGGCGGGCGCGCCAGAAACGGTCCATGCCATCGAGCAGCGCGCGGTCCATCACTGGCGCCACGCCCTGCAACCGTGCGCCGTGGGCCTGGAACAGCTTGGCCGCGGCTTCCACCAGGGCGCAGGTGCGTGCCGAAGGCGTGAACCCCACGCCGGGGTCCAGCAGCAGGCCTACCCGCAGGCCGCGCAGGGATGGCGGCGCCAGTTTCCAGTCCAGGGCCTGGGGTGCCAGGCTGGTGGCGTCACGGCTGTCGGGCAGCGACAGGTAGCGCATCAGCAGGGCGCAGTCGTCCAGGTTGCGGGTTAGGGGACCGGCGCAGCGGCCGGTGTAATACGGGTCGATGGGCACGCGCCCCAGGGTTGGCTTGAAGCCCACCAGGCCACACCAGCCGGCAGGCAGGCGGATGGAGCCACCAATGTCGGTACCCACGTGCAAGGGGCCATAACCTGCGGCGGCCGCGGCGGCGGCCCCGGAGCTGGAGCCTCCGGTGTTGTTGGCGGGGTTCCAGGGGTTGCGGGTGATGCCGTGGAAACTGGACACACCGGAGGACAGCATGCCGAAATCCGGTACCGTGGTCTTGCCCAGCAAGATGGCCCCGGCCTCGCGCAGGCGCGCGGCGGGTGGTGCATCATGGGCGGCGGGTTGCAGCACGGTGGCGGCGCTGCCCAGGGGCACCGGGCTGCCCTGGGTGGCGATCAGTTCCTTGAGGGTGACGGGCACACCGTCCAGCGGCCCGCGCGGCAAGCCCCGTGCCCAGCGCTCGGTGGCCCCCCGGGCCTGCTCCATGATGCCTTGCGGGTCAAAGTTCCACAGGGCATTGATATGCGGTTCCCAGCGGCTGATGTGGTCCACCAGGTGCTGATAGTACTCCAATGGCGACAGCGTCTTGCTGGCGAACATGGTCAGTAGCTGCGCGGCTGGCAGGTCTTGCAGATCGGACATCACCCTCACTCCCTTCAGGGGCAGCTGTAAGCTGCAAGCCGCACATTGAAAGCTAGAAGCTTAGACCATGATCCGCATGGGGCGATTCTCGGCTTGAGGCGTGCAGCTCCCACATCAGTGGGCGATATTCTCCAGCGCCAGGTTGCGGGTCTTCGGCCCGAAGCCGCCGATGGTCAGGGTGACGATGAGCATGCTGGCGACGATGAACGCCAGTACGCCCGGCGTACCGAAATGCGCCAGGAAGAAGCCGATCATCAGGCTGCTGAATACCGTGGACAGGCGGCTGAACGAATAACAGAAGCCCACGGCCCTGGCGCGGATAGGGGTGGGGAACATTTCGCTCTGGTAGGCGTGGTAACTGAAGGTCAGCCAGGCGTTGCAGAAGGTGATCATCACCCCGCACACAATCAGCCCCACCGCGCTGTTCTGGAAGGCGAACAAGGTGCCGAACAGCATGGTGCCCAACGCTGAGCCGACGATCTGCCACTTGTTCTCGAAACGGTTGGCGATGCGCATGAACAGCAGCGGGCCCAGTGGGTAGGCCAAGGTGATGACGAAGGCATAGCCCAGGCTGTGGGTAATGCTCACGCCCTGGCCTGACAGCAGTGCCGGCAGCCAGTTGCCAAAGCCGAAGAAGCCGATGGCCTGGAACACGTTGAACACGATCAGCATCAGCGCCCGACGCCGATAGGGGGGCTGCCAGATGTCCCGAAAGTGCCCTTTGGCTTCCACGGGCACGGCTTCGAGCTGCGGTGCGGGCAACGTCTGTTTGAAGTCGTGCGCGCACCGGGCCTCGATAGCGGCCAGGATGGCGTCGGCTTCCTCGAAGCGCCCCTGCTGGGCCAGCCAACGCGGCGACTCGGGCAGGCGCGAGCGCAGCCACCAGATGAACAGCGCAAACACCGCGCTGGCCAACACCACCCAGCGCCAGCCGGAGACCCCCAATGGCGCCAGTGGCACCAGCCACCAGGACATCAGCGCCACCGCCGGTACCGACAGGAACTGCACGAAAAAGGCAAAGGCGAACGCTGAGCTGCGCATGCGTTTGGGCACCAGTTCCGACAGATAGGCGTCGATGGTCACCAGCTCGATGCCCAGGCCAATGCCAACGAGGAAACGACAGGCGATCAGCCCCAGCGCCGTGCTTTGCAGGCCCATGACCACCGTGGCGAGGGTGTACCACACCAGGGCGAAGGTGAAGATGGCTCGCCGCCCGAAACGGTCGGCGATGGGGCTCAGCACGCTGGCGCCGACGAACAGGCCCAGGAAAGTCGCCGCGGCGAACGCGGCCTGGTCGGAGAGGCCGAACACCCCTTGGTTACCGGCCGCGAAAATGCCATCCCGGATCAGCCCGGGGCTGATGTAGGCGGTCTGGAACAGGTCATACAGCTCGAAGAACCCGCCGATCGATAGCAGGGCGACCAGCTTCCACAACGTCGCCACGGCGGGCAGGCGGTCGATGCGTGCCGAAATCAGTGCGGCGCGGTCGGGGGAAGCGGGAGTGGACATGGCAGTCACCCAGTATGAATGGAGCGAAGATGATACTGGGTGTTACTGAAAATGTGCTCGCTATTTCAGTGATTAATACCAATTTATTGGTGTTTTATTGTTGTTATTCTGTTGTATTGGCAATTTTTATCCTCGCTTGGGTCCTGGGGCAGGACAGCTCAAGCTGATCTGTGCGCCACGGCCGTCATCCGCACTGCCGATGTGCAGCTGGTAGCCATGCAACCGTACGATGGCGGCCACCAACGACAGGCCCAGGCCATGCCCTGGCTGGGTATCGGCCGTCGGCGCGCGGTACAGGCGGCGTAGCACCTGAGGGCGCTCGGCCGGTGGTATGCCCGGGCCATTGTCGGCCACCTCCAGGGTCACGTGACTGGCCGTGGCCCGGCCACGCAAGCGAATGGCACCGCCGGGCGGGGTGAACTTGATGGCATTGTCCAGCAGGTTGACCAGCGCCTCGAACAGCAGTGCCACGTCGCCCATCAGCGCCGGCAACGGCCCCTGGATGTCCAGCGTCAACGTCTGTTGGTGTTCCAGGGCCAGGGGTTCGTAAAACTCATGGACCTGCATCAGCAACTCTGCCGGCAGGTAGGCTTGAAACGCGCTGCGGCGGCGCGTGTCTTCCAGCTCGGCAACGCGCAGCAGGCCCTGGAAACGCACCATGATCGACTCGCTTTCCGCCAGTGCCTGGTCCAGGGCACCGCGCTGGTCGGCGGCCAGGGGCATCTGGTCCAACTGGTGCAAGCGTGCGCGCAGGCGGGTCAGCGGCGTGCGCAGGTCGTGGGCGATGCCATCGCACACGCCCTTGACCTCCAGCATCAACTGCTCGATGTGGTCGAGCATGGTGTTGACTGCGCTGGCCAGCATGTCCAGTTCATCGTGCCGCGATGACAAGGGCAGGCGGTCGGCGAGGTTGCCCGACACCACGCTCTCGGTGCTGCGCTGCAGGCGTTGCACGCGCTTGAGCGGGCGGCGGCGCAGCAGGCGCCAACCGATCAGCCCGGGTATCAGGGTCAGTGACAGGCCCCAGGCCAGAGCCTGCTGGATAATGCCGCCCACGGCCGACACCGAGCCACCATCACGGGCGAGTACCAGCATGCGGCCATCACTGCGGTGCACCAGCAGGGCATAGCTGCTGCGCGGTTCCTCGCTGGCCTGGGCCACGCTCAGGCCCCGTTGCAGGTAGTGCACCTGGCCGTCATCGGGCAGGCTGGCACGCAACTTCAGCAGGTCGCCGGCCAGGTGCCGGCCCTGGGCGTCGAACAGGCCATAGGCGTCGATATTGGGGGTGGAATACGCCTCGCTGGCGGCCAGTTCGCCTACCAGGTTGGCGTCGTCGACCTTGGCGTAATAGTGGGCGCGCTGCATCAGCGTGCGCTGCGCGACATTGCCCAGGTAATTGGAGATTTGCCAGTACAGCACGCCGGTGAACAGCGCGCCCCAGGCCACGAAGAACAGGGCGTAGAAGCCGATCAGGCGGCTGCTGGACGAGCGCCAGGGTTCAACCGCGGGGGGCGAGGACATAGCCGGTGCCTCTGACGGTCTGGATCAGAGGGGACTGCTCGCTGCCCTCGATTTTCTTGCGCAGGCGGCCCAGGTGCACGTCGATGATGTTGGTGCCGGGGTCGAAGTGGTAGCCCCACACTTCCTGAAACAGCATGGTGCGGGTCACCAGTTGCCCGGCATTGCGCATCAGGTAGTTGAGAATCTTGAACTCGGTGGGCAGCAGGGCGATCTGTTCCTGGCCGCGGCTCAGGTTGTGCTGTACCAGGTCCAGGCACAGGTCGCCCACCCGCAGTTGCGGGTGGCTGGCGGCGGTGGCGGGGCGGCGCAGCAATACCTCCAGGCGGGCGACCATTTCCACCGGGGAAAAAGGCTTGGTCAGATAGTCATCGCCCCCCGAGCGCAGGCCGCGGACGCGCTCGTCCACGTCCGAGAGCGCGCTGATCATCAGCACGGGGGTGTGAATATCCAGGCTGCGCAAGGTGCTGACGATGGTCAGGCCATCGAAGTCGGGCAGCATGCGGTCCAGGGTGATGGCGTCGAAACCACCGGCGATCGCCTTGGCCAGGCCCTCGCGACCATTGGCGCACCAGTCCACGGTAAAGCCATGCAGGCTCAGTTCACTCATGATGACGTGGGCGGTCACCTCGTCGTCCTCGATGACCAGGGCACTGCTCATGGTTTACTCCTCTGTGGTGCGCCGGGGAAAGGGGCGTCATTGTATAGGCCCGGCTACCCTAGGCAGCCAGCGCCTGCGGCTCTATTAAATTTTTATTTAAGCGACTTAATTCAGTGCCTTGGGCGCACCTCGGTTAAATAGGCTACCCCATGCTGCCGAGGTTGGCCCCTTCGTGAACCGTCGCAATTTTCTCGGCCTGATCAGTGCCGTGTCCTTGCTGTCCCCTTCCTGGTTGATGGCCGCGCCGTTGCCGGGTGTCAGCCATTGCACGCTGCGCCACCAGGGCGAACTGACCAGCCTGGTGCTGGACCTGGCCGGCCCCGTCCAGTATCAGGTGTTCACGCTGGCCGGGCCCGACCGGGTAGTGATCGACTTGCACGGGGTGGCCGCGCACCTGCCGCCCGGGGCCCTCGATTTCGCTGGCACGCCGGTGCAGGGGCTGCGCAGTGGGCCGACCAGGACCGGCATGCGTCTGGTGCTGGACATGCACCAGCCGGCGAAGGCCCAGGCGCGCCTGGTGTCCATGGGGGGCGGCCGTCAGCGTCTGTTGGTGGACCTGCCAGTGGGCCACGCCGCCGCGCTGATGGCCCGCCAGGCACCGGCCCACCGGCCCAGGCAGCGCCCGGCGGTCATCGCCATCGATGCCGGGCACGGCGGCAAGGATCCGGGGGCGGTCAGCGGCACCCGGCATTATGAAAAGACCGTGGTGCTGGGCATCGCCACGGCCTTGCATCAGCAACTGAGCCGCGACCCGCGCTTCCACCCGACCATGAGCCGCGACAGCGACTTTTTCGTGCCATTGCACCAGCGGGTGCTGCTGGCCCACCAGCGCCGGGCCGACATGCTGGTGTCGATCCACGCCGATGCCGCGCCATCGCGCTCGGCCCGCGGTGCTTCGGTGTACGTGCTGTCGCCTCACGGTGCCACATCGGCCATGGCCCGTTATATCGCCGAGAGCGAAAACAGCTCCGATGCCTACGCCGGGGTGTTCGACAGCACCCTGAGCAACGACGACCCCATGGTTTCCAAGGTGCTGGTGGACATGTCCATGAACGCCACCATCGCCTCAAGCCTGGACCTGGGGCGCATGGTGCTCGGGCATTTCAAGCAGGTCACCAACCTTCACCAGCAGCGGGTGGAGCAGGCCGGTTTCGCGGTGCTCAAGTCGCCGGACATTCCGTCGATCCTGGTGGAGCACGGGTTCATGAGCAACCCTTACGACTGCGGGCGGTTGATCAGCCATCGTCACCAGGTGGAACTGGCCCAGGCGCTGCACACCTCCATTGGTGACTATTTCCACAAGTACCCGGTACACGTCGCCTAGATGTGCAGCCAGGCCAGCCCGCCCAGCACCACGCTCAGGGCCGCGGCGCCCATGGAGAGCTTTTCCAGCCATTCCTTGCGGGTCAGCAGGGTCATGGCCGCCAGGGAAATGGCGATCTGGATCGCCATCATCGCCTGCGCCCAGCGGTGGTGCTGGTGCAGGATGGTTTCGGACTTCACGTCCCACTCGGCGGCTTCCTTCTCCAGCGCCTCGGCCTTCTGCCGGGCGTCTTCCTTTTGCACCTTGTAGCGTTCCACATCGGCCTGGTAATGGGCCGCGTCCATGCCAGGAATGTGGCTGGCCAGGTCGGCCAGGTTCTGCCGGCTGGACTTGGCCTGGTAGTAGTTCCACTGGTTGGAGGCTTCGGTTTTCTTGATGGCGGCGTTGTTCTTGTTCATCGCCGCCTCGCTCTCGGTGGAGCCAGCCTGGTAGCTGAGCAAGGCACCGATGGTGGCCATGACCGCCGTCATCACCGCGATCTTGTTGGCGAAGCCGTCACCGCTGTGGTGGGCGTGCTCGACGTGGTGTTCGTGGGGTGAAGGGACTTCATAGGATTCGGACATGGTGCGCGTGCTGCCTTGGGGTATTGAAAACGAGCGGGGCGGCCGGTGGCCGTCGCGGGCGCGAATATAGGTCAAAACCCTGGGGGCGCCTAGCGGGGCGGGGGTGTCAGGCGTGAAGTTTCATCTGCAGAGCCGTGAGGGTGGGGAGCTGGCTTGCCAGCTCCCCAGGGCCTGGGCAAACGCGGAGCTAGTCTTCCGGCCGCTCGGGCCCGTTGCTGTCGGACTGGAACAGGGTCTCCAGTTCGCTGCGCGCCTCCTGGGCTGTCTGCATCACCTTCGCGGCGTCGTCGCGTACCAGGTACTGGGCGGCCAGCACCTGTTCATCGTGCTGCTTGAAGCGCTGGATGCGCCAATGGGCCTGCTCTTCGCTCAAGCCCAGGCCTACCAGGGTGCGGCGGCTCATCTCCAGGCTGGAGTAAAAGGTTTCGCGCACGGCCTGCGCACCGGCGTCCACCAGGCGGTGCACATGCTGGCGGTTGCGGGCACGGGCGATGATCTTGATGTGCGGGTACAGCCGGTGCACCAGCTCCGCCGTCTTGATGTTGGTCTCGGGGTCGTCGGTGGCGATGACAAAGTACTCGGCCTCGCCGACCTTGGCCGCACTGAGGATCTCGGGCCGCAGCGGGTCACCGTAGAACACCGGCACGTTGCCGAAACTGCGGGTCAACTCGATGGTATCCACCGAGGTGTCCAGGGCCACGAAGGAGACGTTCTGGGCGCGCAGGATCCGCGAGATGATCTGGCCCATGCGGCCCATGCCGGCGATCACCACCCGCGGCGCATCGGTATCGATGGTGGTGTACTGCTCGGGTACCGGTACCACCGGTTTTGGCCGCGACTTGATCCAGCGTGCGCAGGCCAGCAACAGCAGGGGTGTCACGGCCATGGACAGGGTGATGGTCAGTAGCAGGGTGTCATACAGGTGCTGGTCGAAGAGGTTCTGGTCGCGGCCGATCTTGAACACCACGAAGGCGAATTCGCCGCCCGCGGCCAGCACCACCCCCAAACGCACCGCGCCGATCCTGGTCAGGCCCCCGGCCAGGCGGCCGATGAACAACAGCACCGGCAGTTTGATCCCGATCAACAGCAGCATCAGTCCCAGTACCGTGGCAGGGGATTCCAGCAGCAGTTGCAGGTTGGCGCCCATGCCCACGCTGATGAAGAACAGCCCCAGCAGCAGGCCCTTGAAGGGCTCGATCTGCGACTCCAGTTCATGGCGATATTCCGAGTCGGCCAGCAGCAAACCGGCCAGAAATGCCCCCAAGGCCATGGAAACGCCGGCCAGGTCCATCAGCCACGCAGTACCGATGACCACCAGCAGCGCCGTGGCGGTGGACACCTCGGGCAGCCCGGTGCGGGCCACGGTGCGAAACACCGGGCGCAGCAGGTAACGGCCACCCACCACTACCACGGCGATACTGCCCAGTACGCGCAGGCCATGGTTGAGGCTGTCGCCGGGCACGGCGTCATGGCCGCTATCGGCCAGCAGGGGCACCAGGGCAATCAACGGGATGGCAGCGATGTCCTGAAACAGCAGAATGGCAAACGCCAGCCGCCCGTGCGGGCTGTTGAGCTGCTTGCTCTCGGCCAGGCTCTGCAAGCCAAAGGCGGTGGACGACAACGCCAGCCCCAGGCCCAGCACCACGGCGGTCGGCAAGGGCTGGTGAAAGCCCAGCAGCGCCACGGCACCGATGACCACACCGGTCAGCAGCACCTGGGCCAGGCCCACGCCAAACACCGACTTGCGCATGACCCACAGGCGCCGGGGTGACAATTCAAGGCCGATGATGAACAGCAGCAACACCACGCCCAGTTCCGAGATATGCGAAACGCTTTGCGGGTTGCCGATCAACCCCAGCACCTGCGGCCCGATGATCACCCCTGCGAACAGGTAGCCGAGCACGGCGCCCAGTTGCAGGCGCTTGGCCAGGGGCACGGTGATGACGGCCGCGAACAGAAACACGACGGCGGCTTGTAGCAGGCTCCCTTCATGGGGCATGGGGGTCACTCCTTGGTAGTGGGGACAGACCTCGGTCCAGGGGTTTCAGGTGGCAGGGCGTGACGGGGTGCGCAGCTTGCGGACCGTCGCCCCGCCCGGCCCGATCAGCGGCGGCCCAGCGTCTGCAAAAAGGCCTCGAACGAAGCTCGATGCCTGCGCCCTGGCCGCGGCAGGCCCTTGGGCCATTGCGGGGTGATTGCCAGTTCGGCCTTGTCCAGCGCCTTGATACCTTTGCTCCAGAACACCGGTGCGCAGCTTTGCTGGTAGCGGTCGCCGCCCATCTGATAACCGTATAGCAGGTGCCGCGCCGGGCGCTGCAATGCCTCGGGCAGGGTGGCGGTACGCAGCTTGACCAGGCCGCGGCGCAACGGTGAGAGGCGAGGGCGCGCGCGCGGGAATTCGCGGCTGGCCGCCACCAGTGCCTGGCTGAAAGTGCTGCCATGGTGAGCAAAGAAACTCGCCGCCATGGCGTGGAAAAATTCCTTCTCGGCATAGTAATGCACGATATGCGGCCGGCCTTCAGTGACCTGCAACCCATCCAGGCTGAACGACAGGGCGACTTGCTCAAGGGTATGGAGGCCCTTTACCTGAGCGCTCCAGTGGTCGATACGGGCGATCACCTCGTCCATCAGCCCGGCGTCGTCGCGGTGCAGGCCGCACAGGCCGCTGTTGTACAAGCGCAGGGAGGACGTCGCGCTGGTCTGGCCATGTTCCTCGGCATGCCTTGCAAGCGCGCTGAATTCCTCGCGCTGACGGGCCTCCTGCCAGTCAAACTCGAACTCGTCGACCACGAACGCACCCGGTGCGATCGCCTCGAACAGTGTGCTGGGGGAAGCCTTGAACACGGTGTCGGTGTCGATGAACAAGGTTCGCTCGCCCAACCGCGCACCCGCGGCAATGGCGCAGGCCTTGATCCGATGGGTATAGCCGTGGGTGCCGCGCCATTGAGCCAGGGTGTCACTGGCCAGGGCAATGACGTGCACCGGCCACCCGGCAAACACATCAGGCTGGTCGGTCATGACGTGAATGCTGAAGTCGTCATCGGCGTTGCGCCAGGCAAGGGCCGAGAGCACGCTCAGCCGGGCTTCGCGGTGGTAGGTCGGGTTCTGGCCGTACACCAGGTACAAAAGATGGTTCGACACGATGCGGCAGTATCCTTGCAGCGGCACTTGGCTCAGGCGGCCCGGCTGCGGAGTGTGGGTAGTCGGTGGTGGGGTAGGCAGGGTCGCAGGGGTAGCGCTTGAAGCAGGGCATGGCCCCCGGGATTGCGTTGTCGCCACGGTACAAATCGGCGCCGATGATACAGCGCCTGACACCGATGTCGACATTTTCACCCACATGGGGCTGCCCATGGGGTGCCCGGCTTGCGCGCGAAAGCGGCCTTCGCACGCCGCGTCGGCGGGTGTTTGTATCGTGTTTGTTTCAAAGTCGCGCGAGCAAACGCTGCAATCTCCGGTCACAACCGTAAGGACGGCTTCACCGTCCACATCTGGGAGAACTGCACATGCACAAGTACTTTGCGAAGCTGACGATCGTCGCGGTGTTGATGTCGACGCTGGGAGGTTGCTGGATCTTTGACCCACACCATGGTGGCCATGGCGGTGGCGGTGGCGGGGGTGACCGCGGCGGTATGCAAGGCGGCCCTGGTGGTGGTCCAGGTGGCGGCGGCCCAGGCGGTGGTGGTGGCCCAGGCGGCAATGGCGGCGGGGGTGGCTCGCGCTGAGGCGGCCCTTTTCAACAGGCAAAAGAAAGCCCGCAACGAGGCGGGCCAAATGAATCATCACAAAGGAGTAGGGGTACTGTGCGCCTTCGTTTGTGAAGGCGGTGTGAAAAGCCGCCAAGGTGAAAATACTTTCATCGCGGCGGCACATTCCCCGTAGCGAACCTGGCTGCGTCCCAGGCATCGGGTGGTGTCAGGCACACCGTCTGATGGCTGACGCGGCCTGGTCAGGCGCTATTCGAACTGCGGCTGGAATTTCTTCACGGCCGCCAGCGCGCAGCCTTCATCCTTGTCGCCACCCGGCGCGCCGGACACACCCAGGCCACCCAGTACCTGGCGGTCTGCCTTGCGCAGGGTGACCCCACCTGGAATGAAGATCACCTCGGGTACCGTGTTCAACGCACCATTGGCCGGGCCGTCGTAGTGGCCGGCCAGCAACTCGCTGATGGTGTCCTTGTCGAATGCCTGGCCGTAGGAGAAGGCGGTGTAGGCCTTGCGGTACGACACCGACAACGATTGCAGCGGTACGGTGTCACCTTTGATCACGGCCTGGGCATGGCCGGAGGGGTCCACTACCGTTGCGGTGACCGACCACCCCTTGGCCGCGCAGGTCTGCACGGCTTCGGCGGCCAATTGCTGGGCCACCTGCCAAGGCAGTTTCTGGCTGCTGATCAGGTGGCTGGGGGCGGCGCTGGCACTCACGGCCGCGAGGCTCAGGGCCAGGGCGGCGACAGTGCTGGACAGCGGGTGCAGGGGCATGGCAGTTTCCTTTTCGAGGGTTGATGAAGATCCTTTCATCCGCAAAGGCGGAACGCTTTCTATACTGGATCCAGCGTCATGGCCTGTGTGCCCGACGCTCCGATCAGGCCCGATGCAGTTGCTCGGGTTTTTTTCAGCATCGGCCTGAAACCGGTTTCAGTCAAATCCGGAGACGTAGTAGTGAGAAAATCCGCAAGCCTGTTGCTAACCGCTGGTCTGTTGTTGGGTAGCGTTCTGCCCGCCATGGCCGAAACCGAAGACCGCAGTGCCATCCCGCTCGGCTCGCTTGACGAAGTCGCCGCCTTCACGGGCCCGGGCCCGTCCGGCATCGTGGTGACGCCTTCGGGCCGCGTGTTCGTGGGCTTCCCGCGCCACGCCATCAACCACAGCGGCATGACCCTGGGCGAACTGGTCAAGGGCAAGCTGGTGCCGTACCCCGACGCCGACACCAGCCAGCCGTCGTCGCGCAGCGATGCGCAGAAACTGATTTCGGTGCATGGCATGACCACTGACACCCAGGGCCGCCTGTGGGTGATCGATGACGGCAAGCGCGCCGGTATCGACGGCATCGTTGCCGGGGCTGCCAAGGTGGTGGGCATCGACCCGCAGACCAACAAGGTCTTCGCCTCCTGGGTGCTCAAGGACGCCCTGCGCCAGGACAGCCACATGAATGACCTGCGCGTGGACCTGACCCACGGCGCCAAAGGCACGGCCTATGTCGCCGACTCTTCGTTCGGTGAAGACCCTGCCCTGGTGGTGGTCGACCTGGCCACCGGCAAGCAGCGCCGGGTACTGAGCAAGGACCCTTCGGTGGTGCCGCAGAAAGACTTTGTCACCCAGCTGGACGGCGTGCCCATGCGCTACCAGGGCAAGGCCAGCGCCTTCCCCCACGGCGGCGTCGACAGCATCACCCTGAGCGCCGACAGCTCGCGCCTGTATTACTCGCCGCTGACCAGCCGCCACCTGTGGAGCATCCCCACCGCCGCCTTGGCTGACTTCTCCAACGATGACCGCAAGCTGGCCGCGCAGATTCGTGACGAGGGCGAGAAGGTCATGACCGACGGCATTGCCACGGATGCCCAGGACCGCATTTACCTGACTGATGCCGAGCACCACCAGATCCTGCGTCGCTGGCCCGATGGCCACCTCGACGTGGTGCTGCGCGACCCTCGGCTGGTGTGGCCGGACGGCATCTTCGTGGCCGGCAACCAGGTCTACGTGACGCTGGGCCAATGGGACCGCCTGGGCCAGCATGCCGATACCCGCAAGCCGCCTTACCTGCTGATCCGCACACCCACTGACGGCACGCCGATTTTCGACGCTCAGCCTCAATGAAGTCCTTACACGGAGTAACCCCCTCATGAACGCGATGAAATGGACCCTGGCCGCCGCCGTCCTCGGCGCTTTGGGCACGGCCCAGGCCGCTACCTCCGGCGATGGCGAGCTGGTGGCCGCGCTGAACAACACTGAAGCCAGTGGCATCGTCGTCACGCCCACCGGGCGCACGTTCCTGACCTTGCCACGGGCGGGCAGCAACCATAAGTTCCCCTCCGTGGTGGAACTGGTGCACGGCAAGCAAGTGGCGTTTCCGGACCTGGCCACCACCACTGACACCGGCAAGCCGCTGACCGACTGGCTGGTGTCTCCCCTGGGGCTGACCCTGGCGGGCAATACCCTGTGGGTGCTGGACGAAGGCAAACGCCCTGGCATCGACGGTATCCCCGATGGCTCGGCGAAGCTGGTAGGTATCGACATCAACTCACGCAAGGTCATCAAGACCATCGTCTTCCACAAGCCGTTCATGCGCGACAGCCTGCAACTCAATGACCTGCGCATCGACCCCGATCACGGTGCCGAGGGCACCGTGTACATTTCCAACAACGGCTACTCCAGCCCGTCGGACTGCTCGCTGATCGTCGTTGACCTGGCCACCGGCAAGATGCGCGAGCTGTTCCACAACCTGCCGCAGACCTCGCCGGCACCGGGCTTCATGACCTACGTAGAAGGCCAGCCCCATGCCTACAGCCTGGACAAGCCGACCATGCCCCAGGGCGGGGTCAATGGCATCGAGCTGTCGCCCGACCACAAGAAACTGTATTGGACCATTCCCACCAACCCGAACTACTACAGCATCGACACGGCCAACCTGAGTGACTTCAACCGGCCGGAGGATGCCCTGGTCAAGGACATTCACTTCGAAGGCCAGGTGGCTTCCAACGGTGGCATCACGGTGGACGACAAGGGCAATCTGTACTTCGGCGATGCCTCGCGCTATTCGGTGATCAGCCGTGACGGTGCCGGGCAGTTCCACCTGGTGGGGCGTGACTCGCGGCTGATCTGGCCTGATGGCCTGTATTGGCAGGGCGGTTACCTGTATGTGACGGTGGGGCAGTGGCAGCGGGTGCCGGGGTTGCACGGTGGCCAGGACCAGCGCAAGGCGCCCTATGACATCCTGAGGTTCAAGACCTCCAGGTAAAGCCAGGTAACAGGGGCGTTACCCTCTGGTTACGCGCTTCCCGGGCGCTGGGCTGGACAGTGGGAAAGCTCAGGCTTAAGGTGCCAGGCATGCCGTATTGGCCAGGCATGCCGCACAAGGAGTCGAAGGTGAGCTTGCACACAGAACCTGCCCGTGGGGCGCTGTCCCTTATCACCCGCCAACCCGATGCCCGGCCCGTGGCCACCCTGCTGGTCAGCGAGTGGGTACAGGCGTTGCGCCAGGGCCAGCCATTGTCATTGATGGTGGTATCGGTCGACCATTTGCGCCTGTTCGTGCGTCAGCACGGGGAAGCCAAGGCTCAACTGCAAGTGAACGCGATCGCCGCCGCACTGGACCTCACGGCCAGGCGTGCGAGGGACGTGGCGGGGCGCTGTTCGGCGGATGCCTTCATGGTTCTGCTGCCCGGCACCCCGGCCGATGGCGCCAAGGCAGTGGCCGAACGTTGCCTGCAGAATGTGCGGGCGGCGTTGGCCGAGCAGTTGCTCAGCGTCAGCCTGGGCGTGGGGACTGTCATCCCGCGCAGCGAAGCGGGCCATTCGACCTTCTTCAATGCCGTCGCGCAGTTGTGTGACGAGGCGTCGAGCAAGGGCGGCGACCGCTGGGTGGCCCGGCATTTCGGCCATTCGCGCACTGGAATCCTTTAGGCCTCAAGGGGTGTGCCTGGTGTGGCGCGGCGTCTGTGACGCGGCCAGGTGCGCTGCTACGGGCGTGCAGGGTGAGGCGTGAGATTGTTGTCGGAAATGTCAACTCACCGGCCTTAATGTAAAGAATCGGCAAAGCTCGTTCGTCAGCCTTGTGACCCTCGTCAAGCCAAGGCTAAATGCCCCCATGAACTTATTTCCCCGGCACGGCTCGAACCCTGCGGCCCTGGTCGCCGCCCTGCGAAAATGCAGGCCTTTGTGCATAGTTCCTGCACATTTGCTGGCTATGCTGACCAGTGATTTGCCCAGCGTATCGTCCATGCCTGATCCACTCCTTGTCCCTTGCCCACGCAGAAGTTTTCAATGACCCAGATCCCGGCAGCCCGCTCACGCAAGCGCCTTATGCTTGTGCTCCTGATAGCCGCAGCCATTGGCGCTGCCTTCGTCTACGTTCGGCACACTCCAGCCACCAGCCAGCCTGCCGAGGCCGGCGCGGCGCGGCCGTCAGGGCCCGGTGGCCGGCATGGCGGCCCGGGCATGGACGCCAATGCCACGGTCAGCGTCGCCGTCGGCACGGCCGGCGTGGCGGATGTGCCGGTGATCCAGCAGGCCCTGGGCACGGTCATCCCCAACTATTCGGTGACGGTCACCAGCCGCGTCGATGGCGAGTTGCAGGCGGTGTACTTCACCGAAGGGCAATACGTGAAGAAGGGCCAGTTGCTGGCGCAGATCGACCCGCGGGCCTACCAGGCCACCCTCGACCAGTACCAGGGGGACCTGGCGCAGAACCAGGCGCTGCTCAAAAGCGCGCAGTTGACCGCCGAGCGCTACAAGCGCCTGTTCGCCAAGGACTCCCTGGCCAAGCAGGACCTGGACACCCAGGTCGCCACTGTCGGCCAGTATGCCGGTGCGGTGAAAGCCGACCTGGCGCAGATCGACGCTGCCAAGCTCAACCTGATCTACGCGAAAATCGTCTCGCCCATCGACGGCTACGTGGGCCTGCGCCTGGTGGACCCTGGCAACATCGTGACATCGGGCAGTACCACGGGCATCGTCACCGTGACCCAGACCAACCCCATCGCCGTGACCTTCAGCGTGCCCCAGGCGCAGCTTGCCACGTTGTTGCCCAAGGTGCGCAAGGGTGAAGCCCTGGCCGTGCAGGCCCTGGACCAGATGGGCAATACGCCGTTGGCCAACGGCACGCTGAAGTTCATCAGCAACGAGATCGACACCAGCACCGGCAGCATCAAGCTCAAGGCGCTGTTCGACAACCCGGACGAGAAGCTCTACCCCAACCAGTTCGTCAACGTGAAGCTGACCACCGACACCTTGCACAACGCTGTGGTGGTGCCTTCGGCCGCCGTGCAGCTGAGCAGCGACGGCGAGTTCCTCTACGTGGTCAAGGACGGCAAGGTGCAGCGCCGCACCATCAAGGTCGGCCCCGCGCTGGGCGAGCAGACCGTTATCACCCAGGGTGTGGCTCAGGGTGAGCAGGTGGTGACCCGTGGTATCGACCATCTGCGTGAAGGCAGCAAGGTGGAGGTGGAAAAACCCGCCAGCCCTGACAACACCGCGCAGAACAACGCCAAGCCCGCTGCCGGCGACAAGACCGAATGAACCCGTCACGGTTGTTTATCCAGCGCCCGGTCGCCACCGTCCTGCTGATGCTGGCGGTGATGCTGGCGGGCATCTTCGCCTATAGGCTGCTGTCCACCTCGGCGTTGCCGGAAGTCGACTACCCCACCATCCAGGTCACCACCCTGTACCCGGGCGCCAGTTCCAACGTGCTGGCCTCGGCGGTCACCGCGCCGCTGGAGCGCCAGTTGGGGCAGATGTCCGGCCTGTCGCAGATGTATTCCACCAGCTCGGCCGGGGCATCGGTCATCACCCTGAAGTTCTCCCTGGACCTGTCCCTGGACGTCGCCGAACAGGAAGTGCAGGCAGCCATCAACGCCGCCGACAGCCTGCTGCCCAGCGACCTGCCGAACCCGCCCACCTACAAGAAGGTCAACCCGGCCGATACCGCGGTGCTGACCCTGGCGGCCACGTCCGACAGCCTGCCGCTGACCCGCGTGCAGGACCTGATCAACACCCGCGTGGCGCTCAAGCTCTCGCAGATTTCCGGCGTGGGCATGGTGACCCTGGCCGGCGGGCAGCAGCCGGCGGTGAAAATCGAGGTCAACCCCACCAGCCTGGCCGCCCATGGCCTGACCCTGGAGGATGTGTACGACAAGGTCAACGCCGCCAACGTCAACGGTTCCAAAGGCGGTTTCGACGGCCCCTCGCACTCCATCACCATCGACGCCAACGACCAGTTGCGCGACGCGGTGGAATACGGTGAGCTGGTACTGGCTTACGAAAACGGTTCGGCCCTGCGCCTCAAGGACGTCGCCACCACCGCCGAGGCGCCCCAGGACCAATACCTGGCTGCCACCGCCAACGGCAAGCCGGCCATCGTCGTTGCCGTGCAGCGCCAGCCCGGCGCCAACGTCATCGAAGTGGTCGACAGCATCAAGAAAAAGCTGCCGACCCTGCAGTCCGCGCTGCCGGATTCGGTGCAACTGAGCGTCATCAGTGACCGCACCCAGACCATCCGCGCGTCCATCAAGGACGTGCAGATCGAACTGCTGTTGTCCATCGGCCTGGTGGTGCTGGTGACCTTCGCCTTCCTGGGCAACTTCACCGCCACCCTGATCCCCAGCCTGGCGGTGCCGCTGTCGCTGGTGGGCACGTTCGGGGTCATGTACCTGGCCGGCTTCAGCATCAACAACCTGACGCTGATGGCCCTGACCATCGCCACCGGCTTCGTCATCGACGACGCCATCGTGGTGGTGGAAAACATTTCCCGCCACCTGGAGGAGGGCGAAGAGCCCATGGCCGCCGCCTTCAAGGGCTCACAGGAAATCGGCTTCACCATCATTTCCCTGACATTTTCGCTGATCGCCGTGCTGATCCCGCTGCTGTTCATGGGCGACGTGGTGGGCCGACTGTTCCGCGAGTTCGCCATCACCCTGGCGGTCGCGATCCTGGTCTCCATGATCGTCTCGCTAACCCTCACGCCCATGCTCTGCGGCCACCTGCTGCGCCATGTGCCCGAGGGAGGGCAGAACCGCTTCGCCGCCTGGGGTGATCGCCAGTACCAGAAAGTGCTGAACGGTTACGACCGCGGCCTGGTGTGGGTACTGGACCACCAGCGCCTGACCCTGTTGATCGCCTTGGGCACCGTTGCCCTTACCGGCTTGCTCTACCTGGTGGTGCCCAAGGGCTTTTTCCCCACCCAGGACACCGGCTTGATCCAGGGCTTTACCCGCGCCTCGCAGGACGTGTCCTTCAGCGAGATGGCCCGCCGCCAACAGGCGATGGTCGACGTTGTGCGCCAGGACCCGGCCGTGGCATCGGTGTCGTCCACCATCGGCGTGGATGGCACCAACAACTCGCTGAACAACGGCCGCCTGCAGATCGAGCTCAAACCGTTCGAAGACCGTGACGACACCGCCACCCAGGTGATCAGCCGTCTCGAACAGTCGGCCAAGGCCGTGGCCGGGTTGCAGTTGAACATGGTCTCGTCCCAGGACCTGACCGTGGATGACCAGCTCACCCCCAGCCAGTACCAGTTCACCCTCGACGACTCGGAAAGCGCCAACCTGTCGGCGTTGGTCCCCAAGCTGATGGAGAAACTTCAGCACCGCCCGGAAATGCGCGATGTCATCGACAACCTGCAGGACCAGGGCCTGGTGGCCTACGTCGAACTGGACCGCGCGGCCGCCATGCGCTACGGCATCACCGCCTCCGATGTCGACACGGCGCTGTACAACGCCTTCGGCCAGCGCCTGATTTCCACCATCTTCACCCAGTCCAACCAGTACCGTGTGGTACTGCAGGTGCCGGGCAAGTTCCAGCAGTCGCTGGCAGCCTTCGACAATATCTACCTCGCCGCGGCCACCAGCAGCACGACCGGAAGCAATAGCAGCACGACCACGACCACCACGGGTACCAGCACTGGCAGCAGTACCTCATCGAGCAGCACGTCGAGTTCGTCCAGTACCACCGGCACCGCTGCCCAGATGGTGCGCCTGACCGACATCGCCAAGGTCGGCCAACGCACCGGTTCGCTGTCGCTTAGCCGCCTGGACCAGTTTCCGGCCGTGACCCTGTCCTTCAACCTGGCCGACGGCTATTCGCTGGAGCAGGCGCAGCAGGCCATCAGCCAGGTCATGACCGAGCTGGACGCCCCCAGCAGTATCACGCTGCGCTATCAGGGTGCCGCCGATGCTTTCCAGACCGCTACCGGTAATACCCTGTGGCTGATCCTGGCCGCGCTGGTGACCATGTACATCGTGCTGGGCATGCTTTACGAGAGCTTCATCCACCCGGTGACTATCCTCTCGACCTTGCCGTCGGCGGCCATCGGCGCCTTGCTGGCGCTGTTGCTGACCGGCACCGAGTTCAGCTTGATTGCCCTGATCGGGGTGATATTGCTGATCGGCATCGTCAAGAAAAACGCCATCATGATGATCGACTTCGCCCTGGAAGGCCGCGAGCACCAGCACCTCAACGCACGCGATGCCATTCACCGGGCGGCGCTGCTGCGGTTGCGGCCGATCCTGATGACCACCCTGGCCGCGTTGTTCGGCGCCTTGCCACTGATGCTGGCCACCGGCGCCGGCGCCGAACTGCGCCGGCCCCTGGGCCTGGTGATTGTCGGCGGGCTGTTGTTGAGCCAGGTGCTGACGCTGTTCACCACGCCGGTGATCTACCTGATGTTTGACCGCCTCAGCGAACGCGCCAAGGCACGGCTGAACCGAGGCAGGGCGCGCGCATGAACCTGTCGCGGCTGTTTATCCGCAAGCCGGTCGCTACCTTGCTGCTGAGCTTGAGCATCACCCTGGCCGGCATCCTGGGTTACAAGCTGCTGCCGGTGGCGCCGCTGCCCCAGGTGGACTACCCCACCATCATGGTCAGCGCCTCGCTGGCCGGTGCCAGCCCCGAGACCATGGCTGCCACCGTGGCCACGCCCTTGGAGCGCAGCCTGGGGCAGATCGCCGGCATCACCGAAATGACGTCCACCAGCAGCCAGGGCTCGACCACGCTGATTCTGCAGTTCGACCTGGACCGCGACATCAACGGCGCCGCCCGCGACGTGCAGGCGGCCATCAACGCCTCGCGCAGCCTGCTGCCCAGTTCCATGCCGTCGCTGCCCACCTACCGCAAGGCCAACCCCTCGGAAGCGCCGGTGCTGATGCTGGCGTTGACCTCGTCCACCCGCAGCCCGGGCGAGCTATACGACCTGGCCTACAGCAAGCTGCAACAGAAAATCGCCCAGGTGAACGGCGTGGGCGAAGTCTCGGTGCGCGGCGGCGCGCTGCCGGCGGTGCGCATCGATATACAGCCCAACCTGCTGGTGCACGCCGGCATCTCCCTGGAGACCGTGCGTGAAGCCGTCAGCAACGCCACCAAGGCCAAGCCCAAGGGCATCCTGCAAGGCAATGGCCAAAGCTGGGTGATCGACGGCAACGACCAGATCGACAAGGCCAGCGATTACCAGCAACTGGTGATCACCTACCAGAACGGTACCGCGGTACGCTTGAGTGACGTGGCCAACGTCTACGATTCGGTGGAAGACACCTTCGTCGGCGGTTACTACAACGGCCAGCCCTCGGTGACCCTGGGGGTCACCCGCCAGGCGGGCGCCAACATGCTGCAGACCATCGACAGCATCAAGGCCTTGCTGCCCGAGTTGCAGCGCGAGGTTCCCGGTGACGTACAACTGATTCCCGTGATCGACCGTGGCCCCACGGTGCGCTCGTCGCTGCATGACACCGAGGAAACCCTGCTGATCGCCACCTTGCTGGTGATCGCCGTGGTCTTCGTGTTCCTGCGCAACCTGCGCGCCACGCTGATTCCGGCAGTGGTGTTGCCGGTGTCGCTGATCGGCACCTGCGCCGTCATGTACCTGCTGGGCTACAGCCTGGACAACCTGTCGTTGATGGCGCTGATCATCTGCACCGGGTTCGTGGTGGACGACGCCATCGTGGTGCTGGAGAACATCGCCCGTTACCAGGAGCAGGGCATGCGCCCGCTGCGGGCGGCGTTGATGGGCACGCGCGAGGTGGGTTTCACGGTGCTGTCCATGACCCTGTCGCTGATCGCCGTGTTCATTCCCATCCTGTTGATGGGCGACATCGTCGGGCGGCTGTTCCGCGAGTTCGCCGTCACCCTCAGCGTTGCGCTGGCCCTGTCGATGGTGGTGTCCCTGAGCCTGACGCCGGTGCTGTGCGTGCTGCTGTTGCGCCAACCGGTGCATGACGCCAGGGAGCCACGCCTGTACCAGTGGATCGAGGCCGGCCTGGCACGCTTGCAGGCTGCGTACCTGGCGGCACTGGCCTGGGTCATGCGCCACCGCCTGCTGACCCTGTTCAGCCTGCTGCTGACCGTGGCGTTCAACGTCTACCTGTACGCTACGGTGCAGAAGGGTTTCTTCCCGGCCCAGGACACCGGGGTGCTGATGGGCGCGGTGCGCGCTGACCAGAACATTTCTTTCCAGGCCCTCAAGCCGCACCTGATGCAGATCGCCCACGACCTGGCCGCCGACCCCGACGTGGAAGCGGTGATGTCGTCCACCGGCAGCGGCCGCGCCGGTTCGCGCAACACCGGTGACTTCTTCATTCGCCTCAAGGACTACAAGCAGCGCACCAGCAGTGCCGCGGCGATCGCCAACCGCCTGACCAAGCAGAACAACAAGGTGGCCGGCATTCAGGTGTTCCTGATGCCTGCCGAGGACATCCGCGTGGGAGGGCGCAGCGCCAACGCCACGTACCAGTTCAGCCTGCAGGCTGATGACCTGGACCTGCTGCGCGTGTGGGAGCCCAAGGTCGAGGCCGCTTTGCGCGCCTTGCCGGAGCTGACCGGCATCGACTCCGACTCCCAGACCGGTGGCCAGGAACTCAAGCTGCACATCGACCGCGCTGCCGCCAGCCGCCTGGGGGTGAGCGTGAGCGACATCGACAACCTGCTGAACAACGCCTACAGCCAGCGCCAGGTGGCGACCCTCTACAAGACCCTCAACCAGTACCACGTGGTGATGGGCCTGGACCCGGTGTACACCAGCGACTCGACCATGCTGGACCGCATGTACGTGATCAACAGTGACAACCAGCAAGTGCCGCTGACTGCGTTCGCTACCTTCAGCCCTGACAACGCACCGCTGGCGGTGGCGCACCAGGGCCAGTCAGCCACTAGCACCATTGCGTTCAACCTGCAGGACGGCGTGTCGCTGGAGCGGGCCACGGCGGCCATCAATGCTGCCGTGGACAAGGTGGGGCTGCCGCGTGATATCCAGTCCGGGTTCGCCGGTACCGCCCAGGCCTACGCGGCGCTGGCGGCGAGCATGCCCTGGCTGATCGCCGCGGCCTTGCTGGCGGTGTATATCGTGCTGGGAGTGCTGTATGAAAGCTACATCCACCCGCTGACCATTCTGTCGACCTTGCCGTCCGCCGGCGTGGGTGCGCTCTTGCTGCTCAAGGCGGTGAACATGCAACTGACGGTGATCGCCCTGATCGGCATTCTGCTGTTGATCGGCATCGTCAAGAAGAACGCGATCATGATGATCGACTTTGCCCTGGTGGCCGAGCGTGACCGCAAGCTTGCGCCCGAACAGGCCATCATCGAGGCCTGCCGCATGCGCTTTCGGCCGATCATGATGACCACCCTGGCGGCCTTCTTCGGGGCCTTGCCCCTGGCCCTGGGCAGTGGCGGCGACGCTGACTTGCGCAAGCCGCTGGGCGTGGCCATTGCCGGTGGCCTGGCCCTGAGCCAACTGCTGACACTGTTCACCACGCCGGTGGTGTACCTCTATCTCGACCGCCTGAGCCGTGCTACCCGGCACCTCTGGCACACGCGTATCCGCCGCACCCACGTGCGCGCGGCCGACTGACAAGGGTTAACCCATGAATGCTCTACTGCCTTCCCGCCTCTGTGTTGCCGTGCTGCTGGCCAGCAGCCTGCTGGGCGGTTGCATGGTCGGCCCGGACTACCACAAGCCCGCCGCGCCGGTTTCCGCTACCTTCAAGGAAGCCCAGGGCTGGAAAGCCGCCAGCCCCCAGGATGAACTGCCCAAGGGGCCATGGTGGGAGCTGTACCAGGACCCGCAACTCAATGCGTTGACCGCGCAGGTGCAACTCAACAACCAGAACGTCGCGGTGTATGCCGCCCAGTACCGCCAGGCCCTGGCGCTGGTGCGCGAATCCCGTGCCGACCTGTTCCCGACGCTTAGCGGCACGGCGTCCAGTACCCGCAGTGAAACGGGCACCGGGTCGTCGTCCGGCAGCACGTCATCCAGCGGCGGTGTCAGCAAGGAACATTCGGCCAGCCTCAGCCTGAGCTGGGAAGCCGACATCTGGGGCAAGCTGCGCCGCACCGTGGAAGAGGACCGCGCCAGCGCCCAGGCCAGCGCCGCGGACCTGGCCAACGCTACCCTCAGCGCCCAGTCGTCGCTGGCCCAGGACTATTTCCAGTTGCGCATTCTTGATCAGCGCATTGCCCTGTACCGCGAGACCATCACCGGCTACGAGCGCTACCTGCGGATCATTCAGAACAAGTATGACGAGCAGATATCCTCGCGTGCTGACCTGGCCACGGGCAAGACCCAACTGCAGAGCGCCCAGGCGTCCATGCTGGACCTGCAATGGCAGCGCGCCCAGTACGAGCACGCCATTGCCTTGCTGATCGGCAAGGCGCCGGCGGACTTCGCCCTGGCGGCCGACCCGGCCTGGCAATACCACGTGCCAAGCATTCCACTGGGCGTACCTAGCCGCCTGCTGGAGCGTCGGCCGGACATCGCCGCCGCAGAGCGCGACATGGCGGCGGCCAACGCCGCCGTCGGCGTGGCCACGGCTGCTTATTACCCGGACCTGACGTTGAGTGCCAGTGGTGGTTACCAGAGCTCGACCATCAGCAACCTGTTCTCGGTGCCCAACCGCTTCTGGTCCATTGGTCCGAGCCTGACGGGCACTCTCCTGGACTTTGGCGCCACCAAGGCGGCCGTCGAACAGGCACGACATGCGTACGACGCCAAGGTCGCCACCTACCGCCAGACCGTGTTGACCGGGTTGGGTGAAGTAGAGGATTACCTGGTGGAACTGCGCACCTTGGAGCCGGAGCTGGAGGCTCGCCGCAACTCGGCGCAATCGGCCGAAGAGTCGGCCTCGGTCAGTCGTGACCAGTACGAAGCGGGCGTGATCGACTACCTGGACGTCGCCACTACCCAGGCTACCAGCCTCAGTGAGCGTCAGACCTTGCTCAGCCTTGTTGCCACGCAGCTGGTCACCAGCGTGCAGCTGCAGGCCGCGTTGGGTGGGTCCTGGACGGGTGAGTGACCGCCTATGTGAAGCATCGCGGTCTGCCTGACGCATGGCGGCGCCCTGGCCCAGGGCGGCGCCGCGGCTTTATTGCCCGGCCTGCCAACCGCCTCCCAATGCCACCATCAACCCGACACTGGCTTGCAACCGGCGCGTCTGCACGTCCTGCAAGCGCCGCTGGGCATCCAGCGCAGCGGTTTGCGCGGTGACTACGTCGAGGTAGTTCACCGCCCCCGCTTCGTAGCTGTTCATGGCCAGGGTCTGCGACTGGGTCGCGGCATCCACCGCCGCTTGCTGGTCTGCCGCCTCCTGTTTCAGGTCGCGCAGTTGCGAGAGGTTGTCTTCCACTTCGCGCAACGCTTTCAGCACGCTGCCACGGTAGTGGGCGCTGGCTTCGGCGAATTCGGCCTTGGCCTGTTTCTCGGCACCGGTCAGGCGCCCGCCGGTGAAGATCGGCAGGTTGACCACCGGGCCGATGGCCCAGAAGCGGTTGGTGGCGCTCAGCACATTGCCCACGCCCATGTCCTGGCCACCGAAGTAGCCACTCAGGCTGAAGTCCGGGTAGAACGCCGCCTTGGCCACGCCGATGTTGGCGTTGGCGGCAAACACCCGGCGTTCGGCGGCGGCAATGTCAGGGCGACGTTGCAGCAGGGTGCTCGGCAGTTGCGCCGGCACCTCGGGCAGCGCCGGGAACGTGCCGATGGCCGCGAGTCTGAAGGTGGTCGCCGGCTCGCCCACCAGCTCGCCAATGGCGTGCTCGGTGAGGTTGCGCTGGTTGATCACGTCATCCAGTTGCGCCTGGGCCTGGGCCAGCTCGCTCTGGGCACGGGTCATGTCCAGTTCGCTGGCGATCTTGCCTTCGTAGCGGTCACGCGTCAGGGTCAGGGCCTGGGTGTAGTCATCCAGCGAGGCCTTGAGGATGGCCTGTTGCGCGTCCAGCCCGGCCAGTTGCAGGTACAGGTTGCTCAGCTGGCGCTGCAGGCTCTGGCGGGCTACTTCCAGGTCGTCGGCGGACGCCTGGGCCTGGGCGTCGCCAGCGGCTACGCGGTTGCGTACTTTACCCCAGAAATCCAGGTCCCAACCCAGGGTGAACGCCGCGGTGTTGGTGTTGTACACGTTAGGCTGATCGCTGCCGCGCAGCGGTTTGTTTTCCGACTGGCGCTGGCGCACGGACGAGCCGGTGGCACCGATCTGCGGGAACAGGCCGCCATGCAACTGGCTGGCGTAGGCCTGGGCGGCATCGAAATGCGCCAACGCCGCGGCCAGGTCAGGGTTGGCCTTGACCAGCTTGCTCTGGAGGTCGTTGAGTTGCGGGTCCTGATACAGCGACCACCAGTGTTGCGGGACGTTGTCGGCAGGCTTCGCGGCCTGCCACGGGCCGCTGTAATGCAGCGGTATCGGGGCGTCGGGAACCTTGTAGGTCGGCGCCAGCGAGCAGCCCTGGAGCACCAGGGCCATCGCCGCTACCAGGCGGTCAAGCTTTAGGCGCATGGGTATCTCCTGCGTCGGCCAGTTTCACCGGGTCGTTCTCGCGCAGCGAGTCCGGCGGGTTGTCGATCACCTGGTCGGTAGGGGCCAGGCCCTGGTCGATGAACAGGGTGGCGCCCAGGTCCATGCCGATGTGCACGTTGCGCAGGTGCACGTGCTTCTGCGCGTCCACCACCGCTACCTGGGTGCCTTGGGCACGGAAGATCAGGGCGCTGCCGGGGATGCTCACGCCTTGGCTGCCCGCCGGCACTTTGAGGGTGACTTCGGTGTAATCGCCGGCCAGCAATACGCCCTTGGGGTTGTCGGCGACGAACTGCGCCAGCAGGGTGCCGGACTTCATGTCGACGGCATTGGAGTTGCCCACCAGTTGCGCATCGAACTGCTCGCCCGGGTGCTCCGGCACGGTCAGGGTCACGTGCATGCCGGCGCGCACGGCGGCGGCGTAGTTCTGGGGTACCGGCACGTACAACCGCAAGCGGTGGGTATCAGCCACTTCGAACAGGTCTGGCCCGGCGTCGGCGTCGGCCTTGATCAACTGGCCGACGTCGGTATTGCGCGCCGTGACGGTGCCATCGAACGGCGCGCGCAGGGTCTTGTAATTGGACAGGTCGGTCAGCCGCGCGTAATCGGCGCGGGCAGCCTCCACGTTGGCCTTGGCGGCCGTGGCGTTGGCCAGCTTCTCGTCCACTTCCTGTTGCGAGACCGAGTGGGTGCTCAACAGGTGTTGCCAGCGCGCGGCGCTGGTTTCAGCCAGTTTCTCGTCCGCCTGTTGTTGCAGCAGGTGCGCATGGGCCTGGGCCAGTTGCTGGTCCAGGTCTGGGCTATCGATCTCAGCCAGTACCTGGCCGGCCTTCACTGGCGTGCCGATATCGGCTTTCCAGTCTTTCAGGTAGCCGCTGACCCGAGCATGGATCATGGCCTGGCTCCAGGCCTCCAGGTGGGCCGGCAGTACCAGGGTATCGCCGGTGGTGTTGTGGATCGGCTGGAACACGCTGACGATCGGCACCGACTGGCTTTCGGTCCAGGTGGCCACGGCGTCGTCATGGCGGGTGCGCGCGGCCAGGCCGTTGGCCACCAGCACCGCGGCCAGTGTCAGCCCGCCCACGCCCAACAACATCAGGCGCTTGCGCGACGGCTTCTTTTGCGTGGTCGGTAGGGTATCAGACGACATGGGATGTTTCTCCAACGGATGCTGTGGCGGTGCGGCGTCCATGCACGAGGCTGAACACCACCGGAACGAAGAGCAGGGTGGCCGTGGTGGCCAGAATCAGGCCGCCGATCACGGCGCGGCCCAGCGGTGCGTTCTGCTCCTGGGAGATGGCCAGCGGCAGCATGCCGATGATCATCGCCAGCGCGGTCATGCACACCGGGCGGAAACGGGTATAGCCGGCTTCCATGGCGGCGCGCAGGGCGTCGCCATGCTCGGCCAGGCGCTCCCGGCAGAAGCTGACCACCAGGATGGAGTTGGCCGTGGCCACACCCATGCACAGAATGGCCCCCGTCAGCGCCGGCACCGACAGCGAGGTGCCGGACAGGAACAGCATCCACACGATGCCGGCCAGGGCGGCAGGCAGGGCTGTGATGATCACGAACGGGTCGAGCCAGGACTGGAAGTTCACCACGATCAGCAGGTAGATCAGCACCACCGCGCCGAGCAGGCCCAGGGACAGGCCGCTGAAGGCTTCATGCAGGGCGTCGATCTGGCCGTGCAGGGTGATGGTGGCGCCTTTCGGCCGGTGCGGTGCGGCCAGGTCGATGGCTTTCTGGATGTCGCTGGCCACGCCGCCCAGGTCGCGGCCTTGCACGTTGGCGTAGATGTCCAGGGTCGGCTGGATGTTGTAGTGGGTGACCACCGCAGCGGTGTCGACGCGGTGGATGGTGGCCAGGCCGCCGAGAATCTGCGATTGGCCATTGGCACCGGTCACTGGCAGGGCTTCGAGCTCAGGCATGCTGCTGAGGCGGTACTGCGGCGTGGCGGCAACGATGGAGTAGCTGATGCCGTTTTTCGGGTTCAGCCAGTACAGCGGCGACACTTGGGAGCTACCGGCCAGCGAGGCGACCATGGAGTTGGTGACGTCACGCTCGGTGATGCCCAGGCCATTGGCGCGTTCGCGGTTTACGTCCACCTGCAGGGTCGGGTAGCCGTTGGACTGCTGGATACGCAGGTCGGCGATACCGCGGATGTGCTTGAGGGCACGCTGCAGTTCCAGGGCGTAGGCATGGTTGGCGGCGTTGTCGGGGCCGGAGATTTTCACGTCCAGCGGCGCCGGGGCACCGAAGTTGAGGATCTCGCTGCTGATGTCCGCTGGCAGGAACGAGAAGGTGCTGCCCGGGAAACTGTGGGGCAGGACTTCACGCAGTTGCTTGACGTAATCGGCGGTCGGCTTGTGGCCTTCTTTCAGGCTGACGGAAATGTCGCCGTCCTGCGGGCCGGTGGTACCACTGGCGCTGTAGGCCATGTCGATACCACTGAGCGGGATACCGATGTTGTCGATCACAGTGTCCAGTTCACTGGCCGGAATCACTTCACGAATGCGCGCCTCGATGCGGTCGAAGGCGGCGGCGCTTTCTTCGATGCGGGTACCCACCGGCAGGCTGACGTGCAGCGAAATGGCGCCGGCGTCGGTGGCGGGGAAGAAGTCCTCGCCCAGGGTTGGCAGCAGCGCGAAGGACGCCAGCACACAGATCATGAAGCCGACCAGGAAGCGCTTGCGGTTTTCCAGGGCCAGGGCCAGCACGCCGTGATAGCTGTCGCGGATGTTGCCGAAGCGTTTCTCGAAGCCCACCTGGAAGCCCAGCAGGCCGCGCACGAACGCGCCGTGCTGCTTCTTGTGCTGGTCGCCTTCGTGGTGGTTGATGAACGGCTCGTCGGGGTGGCGGCCTTCACCGTCTTCCACTACATGAGGCTTGAGCAGGAACATGGCCAGGGTCGGTACCAGGGTACGCGACAGGATGAACGAGGAGGCCATGGCAAAGATCACCGCCAGGGCCATGGGCCGGAACAGGTAGCCGGCGATGCCTTGCAGCATGAACATCGGCACGAACACGATGCAGATACACAACAGGGACACGAAGGCTGGCCCGACGATCTGCGCCGCACCGTCGAGAATGGCCTCCTTCACCTGCTTGCCTTGTTCGAGGTGCCAGTTGATGTTTTCGATAGTGACCGTGGCATCGTCCACCAGGATACCGACGGCCAGCGCCAGCCCCCCGAGTGTCATGACGTTGAGGGTCTGGCCGCTCACGGCCAACAGGGCGATGGCCGACAGCACCGCCAGGGGAATGGAGGCGGCAATGATGATGGTCGAGCGCCAGCTGCCCAGGAACAGCAGGATCATGGCGCTGGTCAGCAACGCGGCAATGATGCCTTCACGGGCCACGCTGCCCACCGACTCTTTCACGAACACCGAGGCGTCGCCCAGCATCGAGGTTTTCAGCGACGGCGGCAGGGTTTCGTTGATCAGCGGGAACATGTTGCGAATGTCCTGGATGATCGACAGCGTCGAGATGTTGCCGTTCTTCAGGGCCGGCATCAGCACGGCGCGGCGGCCGTCTACCCGCACGATGTTGGTCTGCGGCGGCGAGCCATCACGGACGTGGGCCACCTGGCCGACGGTGATCACCGCGCCGTCCACCGTCTTGATCGGCAGGTCATTGAGCTGTTCGATGGCGTCCGGGCTGTTGTTCAGCAGCACCGTGTACTCATCGCTGCCCAGCTTGGCGGTACCCACCGGCACAATCTGGTTCTGCGCCGCCAGGGCGTTGCTCACGTCCTGGGCAGACAGGCCCTTGGCAGCCAGCGCCTGAGGGTCCAGGTCGAGGGTGATCTGGCGCTGCTTGCCGCCCATCGGGGTGGGCATGGCCAGGCCCGGCACGGAGGAAAGCGGCAGGCGGATGGAGTTCTGCACCAGGTCGCGGATACGCGCTTCCGACAGGGTAGGGCTGGAGAACGCCATCTGCAGGATCGGCACCGTCGAGGCGCTGTAGTTCAGGATCAGCGGTGGGGTGATGCCCGGTGGCATCTGCTTGAGCACGGTCTGGGAAACGGCCGTGACCTGAGCGTTGGCGGTACGAATGTCCACCCCTGGCTGGAAGAAGATCTTGACGATGCCCATGCCCGGCAGCGACTGCGATTCGATGTGTTCGATGTCGTTGACGGTGGTGCTGAGCGAGCGTTCATAGGTGTAGATCACCCGGCCGGCCATGGCGTCCGGCGACAAGCCGGTGTAGGACCAGACCACGGCGATCACGGGTATGCCGATATCGGGGAAGACGTCGGTAGGGGTCCGCATCGCGGACAGGGGCCCGATGATACAGATGAATATCGCCAACACGATAAACGTGTATGGCTTGAGCAATGCGGTCTTTACCAGCCCTAGCATGCCGGGAACCTCCAAAGGGTTTGCGTATGCTGGCAAGTCTTGCTGGAACCACCTAACACAAGCCTTTCACCAAGGTGAAAGATGTTTTATGGCGCGCCTGAAATTCGTTTCACGGGGATTCATTGGTGTTGAAAGAGGGGGCGGCCCAAGCTTGGCATCGATTGAAAAACGACCTGCCGGCGCAGGCCTCTTCCCCCTGATATCCGAGGAATACCCATGAACGCGAAAACGCTGATGCTGGTGCCCATGATGGGCCTGGTCGCCTTGCTCTCCGCCTGTGCTGGCCCCATGCCCAAGCCCAACCCGAACGATGCCTGGGTGGGCCTGAAGGAAGAAACCCAGGACTCGATGCTGGCTGAACAACTGGATGGCAAGAACCTGAAGGATGGCCGTTACTTCCAGGTCAAGCCGGGTGAGCACAAGCTGGAAGTGTTGTTGTATGAGGAGAGCACGGCCCAGCAGGACGACCAGACCTGCCGCGCGACCATCGATTACAAAGGCTTCAAGCAGGGCAAGCACTACACGCTGGTGGAAAGCAGCCTGGGCGAGACCAACCTGCGCGCCGACCTGAAGAATGACCAGGGCAAGACAGTGGCTTCTACGGACAGCTTTGATTGCATGTCGGGTTGAGTTTTGCGCGGCAAGGCTTGGGCTTTGCGGTGGTCTTGAGATCGAGCGCCGTCCACACGGCGCT
>NZ_JAPYKM010000100.1:0-549 GCF_029623465.1 Pseudomonas sp. RIT-To-2
CGAGGAAACGGCTCCGGCAAGCTTCTATAGCCGGGGCCGTTTGCCCTTTGGTCGGCGCCGGAAGGAGGGCACCCGGAGCGCAGCGCAGGGCCCCAGCAGGGGCGAGACTTTTTTGCTTACTTTTTTTGTCGTCTGAAAAAAAGTGAGCCGGCGTAAGGCCGGAACCGTCAGTTGGGCCTCCAGCCCCTTCGGATATGTACTCAGGTTGCAAAGCCACGCTTCTAATGAAAAGCCACGCTTCTAAAGGGATCGCACACATATCCAATAGGTTGTGCGCGCCCACCGACGGTTTCGCCCTTACGGCGAGTCACTTTTTGGCAGTCGCCCCAAAAAGTAACCAAAAAGGGCTCGCCCCTGCTGGGGCCCTGCGCTGCGCTCCGGGTACCCACCTTCCGGCGCCGACCAGGGGGCAAACGGCCCCGGCTATAGAAGCTTGCCGGGGCCGTTTCCTCGGCTGAAGCCTCGGGCCCTGCGGGCAGCCCCCCGGTCGACGCCGGAAGGTGGCCCAGGCGCTTAAAGGGGCGGTAGATCAACAGCAAGATCAAAAGC
>NZ_JAPYKM010000101.1:0-421 GCF_029623465.1 Pseudomonas sp. RIT-To-2
CTGCGGACAAGCCAGCTCAGCTGATTGAAAAAAGCATGGCCAGCCCCAGCGTTCTGGCGATGTTGCTGACCACCAAATATGTAGACGGTTTGCCGCTTCACCGCTTTGAAAAAGTACTGGGCCGCCACGGCATCGATATCCCTCGCCAGACCTTGGCTCGCTGGGTTATCCAGTGCGTCGAGCACATGCAACCACTGCTGAATCTGATGCGCGACAGTCTGCTGGCCAGTCGCGTCATCCACTGCGATGAAACACGGGGATCGACAAGACGCAGCCACAGGCCACTGCTCAGAACGCCCTGGGCAAAGCCATCAGTTATCTCGCAAGCAACTGGAGCAAGCTGGAGCGCTACGTCGAGGAAGGCTACCTGCCACTCGACAACAACGCCGCGGAACGCGCGATTCGCCCGTTCGTGATCGGA
>NZ_JAPYKM010000102.1:0-416 GCF_029623465.1 Pseudomonas sp. RIT-To-2
AACAAAGCGGACTAGGTGATGCCACTGGCATAACTGGCCCGAAACAGATGTGGGACCGGGTTTACCCGGGAAGCGCCGCGCGGGCGGCGCACGGTCTCAAGGGCGCTAGAAGAATCAAGCCATGCACCTATCAGCCCCGACCCGGTTGCAAGACAGGCCGATCGAGGGTTCTTCGATATTCCTCGCTGGGGATTGCGTCAGGGCCTCCAAGCGCCAGGCGATGGTGTTGTGGGGTTCTTGAGATCGAGCGCCGTCCGCACGGCGCTTCCCGGCCAAGGCCGGTCCCACATCTGTTTCGGGCCAGTTATGTCTGTGAGATCACCGCGACCGCCTTGTTGGCTCCAGCACAGAGCTGCAGTGAACCTACAAAGCGGACCAGGTGATGCCGCTGGCATAACTGGCCCGAAACAGATGTG
>NZ_JAPYKM010000103.1:0-396 GCF_029623465.1 Pseudomonas sp. RIT-To-2
AAGCCATGCACCTGGCGGCCCTGACCCCATTCCAAGCCAAACCAACAAGGCGGACCAGGCAATGGCACAGGCATAACTGGCCCGAAACAGATGTAGGAGCGGGCTTGCTCGCGAAGCGCCGCGCGGGCGGCGCACGGTCTCAAGGGCGCTGGAGAAACCAAGACATGCACCTGGCGGCCCTGACTCCATTCCAAGCCAAACCAACAAGGCGGACCAGGCAATGGCACAGACATAACTGGCCCGAAACAGATGTAGGAGCGGGCTTGCTCGCGAAGCGCCGCGCGGGCGGCGCACGGTCGCAAGGGCGCCGGAAACCTTGAGCCATGCACCTGGCGGCCCTGATACGGTTTCAAGCCGGAAAAACAAGGCGGTCGAGGCAATCCCACAGACATAACT
>NZ_JAPYKM010000104.1:0-390 GCF_029623465.1 Pseudomonas sp. RIT-To-2
ACTGCGGACAAGCCAGCTCAGCTGATTGAAAAAAGCATGGCCAGCCCGAGCGTTCTGGCGATGTTGCTGACCGCCATATATGTGGATGGCTTGCCGCTTCACCGCTTTGAAAAAGTACTGGGCCGCCACGGCATCGATATCCCTCGCCAGACCTTGGCACGCTGGGTTATCCAGTGTGGCGAGCACATGCAACCGCTGCTGAATCTGATGCGCGACAGCCTGCTGGCCAGTCGCGTCATCCACTGCGATGAAACGCGGGTGCAGGTGCTGAAAGAACCTGACCGCGAGCCAGAGAGCCAGTCGTGGATGTGGGTGCAAACCGGCGGTCCACCGGATAAGCCGGTCATCCTTTTTGATTACTCCACCAGCCGAGCGCAGGAAGTGCCTACG
>NZ_JAPYKM010000105.1:0-353 GCF_029623465.1 Pseudomonas sp. RIT-To-2
GGCCCGAAACAGATGTAGGAGCAGAGCTTGCTCGCGAAGCGCCGCGCGGGCGGCGCACGGTCGCAAGAGCGCTACAACACCATCGACTAGCGCTTGGTGGCCATGATGAGATCCCAGCGGGGCCCCCAAAAGCCTGTCATGAAATCGCATCAGGGCTGCCAGGTGCATGGCTTTGGTTTAATGGCGCTCTTGCGACCGTGCGCCGCCCGCGCGGCGCTTCGCGAGCAAGCTCTGCTCCTACATCTGTTTCGGGCCAGTTATGCCTGTGCCATTGCCTGGTCCGCCTTGTTTGTTTGGCTTGAAACCGTATCAAGGCCGCCAGGTGCATGGCTCAAGGTTTCCGGCGCCCTCGA
>NZ_JAPYKM010000106.1:0-309 GCF_029623465.1 Pseudomonas sp. RIT-To-2
CTCCCACCCCAAGGCCGACGCAGCCTGTAGGAGCACAGCGTGCTGGCGAAGGGCACAACGCGGTCCATCAGGTACACCGCGTTGCGTTTTTCGCTAGCAAGCTACGCTCCCACCCCCGCGCCGACGCAGGCTGTGGGAGCACAGCTTGCTGGCGAAGGGCACAACGCGGTCCATCAGGTACACCGCGTTGCCATTTTCGCTAGCAAGCTAAGCTCCCACCCCAAGGCCGACGCAGCCTGTAGGAGTACAGCTTGCTGGCGAAGGGCACAACGCGGTCCATCAGGTACACCGCGTTGCCATTTTCGCTAG
>NZ_JAPYKM010000107.1:0-308 GCF_029623465.1 Pseudomonas sp. RIT-To-2
CAAGCTAAGCTCCCACCCCAAGGCCGACGCAGCCTGTAGGAGCACAGCTTGCTGGCGAAGGGCGCAATGCGGTCCATCAGGTACACCGCGCTGCCTTTTTCGCTAGCAAGCTACGCTCCCACCACCAGGCTGACCCAGCCTGTAGGAGCACAGCTTGCTGGCGAAGGGCACAACGCGGTCCATCAGGTATACCGCGTTGCGTTTTTCGCTAGCAAGCTACGCTCCCACCCCCGCGCCGACGCAGGCTGTGGGAGCACAGCTTGCTGGCGAAGGGTACGGCACGGTACATCAGGTACGGCGCGGCGATC
>NZ_JAPYKM010000108.1:0-270 GCF_029623465.1 Pseudomonas sp. RIT-To-2
ACCGAAATTGGGTCTGTAGCTCAGTTGGTTAGAGCGCACCCCTGATAAGGGTGAGGTCGGCAGTTCGAATCTGCCCAGACCCACCAATTTTTGTGTGGGAAATGCCTGTATATGGGGCCATAGCTCAGCTGGGAGAGCGCCTGCCTTGCACGCAGGAGGTCAGCGGTTCGATCCCGCTTGGCTCCACCACTTAACTGCTTCTGTGTTAAAGCTTAGAAATGAGCATTCCATACAGGTGATGGTGAATGTTGATTTCTAGTCTTTGATTAG
>NZ_JAPYKM010000109.1:0-228 GCF_029623465.1 Pseudomonas sp. RIT-To-2
TGTCGGGCTGCATGCGTGTGAGCAGGCCTGGCCTCGTTCGCGAGCAAGCTCTGCTCCAACAGGTGTGCATGCTGTGCGTAGTTTGGTAGCGAACGACGCGAGTCGGCTCGCCTACGAAACAATCTGCTATGACTTTGAGTGACCGGCATAGAAAGGGGCTGTTTTCAGAGCAAAGTGGTCGGTACGCCTGTTGGAGCACAGCTTGCTGGCGAAGCAGGCGGCGCGGTG